>JAFARV010000397.1 GCA_019245255.1 Acidobacteriaceae bacterium
AGGAACCCGCGCAAAACGGGCACGGCCGCCTCTGAATCGCGCACAACGCCCACAACCGGCTGTGCGCTAGGCGCGCCCCGCAAACAGCCAACGAGTTCCTGTAGTGACTCGTGGCGCGCAGCCGCGCCCTTTGCGCTATTGATCTGCGCCGGGTTATGTGGCGCGGCGAATTTCGGGATTGATCCGCACGCTTTGTTGGATCCGCTGTCGAAGGAATGGCCGACGTTTAATGGGGATTACTCCGGGAGACGCTACAGTTCTCTTTCACAAATTAATCAGACCAACGTAACGAAATTGACAGTTGCGTGGGTGGCGCAGCCGGAATCGGTGGGCATCAAGTCCACGCCGCTCGAGGTGAACGGCATCCTGTACTTCACCACGCCCGATAACGTTTGGGCCGCGGATGCGCGATCCGGTCAAACGATTTGGCATTTCTTTCGCCAATCGACAGGCGATCACATCGGTAACCGCGGCGTGGGAATGTACAAAGATTTTTTGTACTTCGAGACGCCCGACTGTCATTTGATTGCGCTGGACGCGAAGAGCGGGAAGGTGCGCTGGAACGTCGAACTCGCGGATCCGAAGCTAGCGTACTTCGCGACGATGTCGCCCTTAATCATTCGAGACCACGTGATTGTAGGGGTTTCGGGAGACGCGACGGACGTACCGGGATTTCTGGAATCGGTTGAACCTGAAACGGGAAAGGTTCAGTGGAGATGGAACACCGAACCGAAACCGGGCGAGCCAGGATCCGAGACATGGCCGCAAGGCACGGATGCGATCCTGCATGGCGGCGGCATGACCTGGATGACCGGCACGTACGATCCGGAGTTGAACCAGCTTTATTGGGGCACGGGCAATCCGAATCCGGTGTTGAACGGCGACATTCGAAAAGGCGCGAACCTGTACACGTGCAGCATTGTGGCGCTGAATCCCGATAGCGGCAAACTGGTGTGGTATTACCAACCGTCTCCTCACGATACGCACGACTGGGACGCGGTGCAGACGCCGGTTCTTATCAATGACGATGTCAACGGCGTGCACCGGAAATTGCTCGCGCAGGCAAGCCGGAACGGCTTCTTTTTTCTGTTGGACCGCACCACGGGAGAGCACATAGCGACGGCGCCGTTTGTTGAAAGCAACTGGTCGAAAGGTCTGAATGCGAAAGGCGAGCCGATTGAGAACCCGGCAAAGGAGCCCAAGCCCGACGGCACCCTGGTATCCCCGGGGTCAGATGGCGCGACCAATTGGATGGCGCCCAGTTTCGATCCCGACTCGAAGCTGTTTTATTTCAGCGGGCGGCGGCTCTGGAGCATTTTTTATATGACAGCGGAAGGCAAGCCGGAAGGATGGGCGGGGCGCGACCGGAATCTATGGTCAAATTCGTTCGTTTCAGCTATCGATTACAAGACGGGCGAGACCAAGTGGCGGCATGAGATCGGCGATGGCGAAGGCTCCACCGGCATGTTGACGACCGCAGGAAAGCTGTTATTTACAGGTGATAATTCCAACAATCTGCTGGCGCTAGATCCCGCGACGGGTAAGACATTGTGGCACGTAAGGCTCGGCGCACGCATGCTGACTGCGCCGACTACTTATGAACTCGATGGCAAACAATACCTGCTGGTGCCGTCGGGAAACATACTCTTCGCGTGGACTTTGCCCGACGGCGAATAGTTTGGGAACTTCGATTACGGAGCCGCCGTCCACTCTAAGGCGTTCGAATTTGACGTGTTATTCTGGCGCAAGCCAGGTGCCCACCCAGTATGCGTTTGTGCGGTGTGCTTCTCGCGATTCTTCCCAGCCTGGCGCTGCTAAGCGGCGTGTGCGCCACGCTGCCGATTCCGATTCCGGACCAGGAAGCTCTAGTTACCGACCCGTCTCACGTTGGCGAACGCACGCCGCGAAAGCTGCAACAGCCCTCGTTCTTTCGCCAGTACATCGGTTGGGAATACGAAAATTACCCTCTTCCACCGGATTACCAACTTCCGGCCGAGTGGGTGTTTGCACGGTTCATGTACCGTGCGGTTTGGACACCGCGCGGGAGGCTCGGCAACTGGACCATTGACTACCCACGTTCTGACCGTCATCTGTCCGCCGCCGTGAGACGGCTTACAAGAATTGATGCGCGTTCCGCGGAGCAGCCCGTCGCGGCGGAAGACAATGATGACATCTATAACTGGCCTTGGCTGTACGGTGTCGAGGTCGGGCATTGGGATCTGACGGACCTGCAAGTGGCTAAACTGCGCGATTTTCTTGAGCGCGGGGGCTTCTTCATGTGCGACGATTTTCACGGCACGTGGGAATGGGAGACGTTCGTTCGAAGTATGAAAAGGGTACTGCCCGGCCGGCCGATCGTCGAGATTCCGAACAGCGATCCCATTTTTCACACAGTTTACGATCTGGATGATCGGTACCAGGTCCCCGGCGAACAGGTGCTCTACACAAACAGCCGCTGGGAAAAGGACGGTTATGAAGCTCGTTGGCGCGGCATATACGACGACAAAGGACGGCTGATCGTCGCGATCTGCCACAACATGGATCTCGGCGATTCGTGGGAGCACGCCGACAATCCTCGATATCCGGAACAGTATTCGGCGCTTGGCTTCCGCATAGGAGTGAACTACATCGTTTACGCGATGACTCACTAGAACGTTGGCGCAATGTTCGAGCTGCTGTTCAAATACCCGGCGAGCGTTTTCTCAAAAGGGAAATTTGTGCTCATGGGTTCGTGGCCGCATTGGGTTTTCTTCGCATTGGCACTGGTGGCTGCAGTTGCACTGGGATGGCTGATCTGGCACAGGCACTCGGCGCGATCGCGGTCGTTGACGCGCGGCAGAGCGGCGATGTTGTGGGGCCTGCAATCGCCGATGATCGTTGTCCTTTTACTGTTGCTATGGGAGCCGGCGATCAGCATCACCGTGCTTCGGCCGCAGCAAAACATTATCGCCGTTGTCGTTGATGACAGCCGCAGCATGAGCCTGAACGAAGGAGGAAGATCGCGCCAACAACAGGCGGTCGCTGTGCTGGACAAACTTGTTCCCGAGTTTCGCAAGCACTACCAGGTCCGGCTGTACGGTCTCGGGGCGAGCGTTTCGCGAATCGGAGCGACCAGTGAGTTGCATGCCGCACTTCCGGCCACACGGATCGACGGAGGCATGAGACAGTTGGCAGATGAAGCCGGTACGCTGCCGATCGGCGCTGTCGTTTTGTTGAGCGACGGGAGTGACAATTCCAGCGGCATCGGCGCCGAAACCATCTCAGAACTGCGTAGAAGACGCCTTCCCGTCAATACCATCGGCTTTGGGCGCGAGACGCTTGTAGACGACGTTGAGCTGGAGGCTTTGGATCTGCCGTCGAAAGCGCTCGCAAGCTCGCGTTTGCAAGCTCGAGTGCACATTCGGCAGAACGGATTTTCGGGCCGCCACGCAACCCTTTCGGTGACGGGAGACGGGGGCATAGCAGCGACTCGCGATGTTGTGCTGCGCGACGTGCCCGACCAGATAGAAACCCTTGAGTTCAACGCGGGCAGAGCCGGTGTGAAGGACGTTTCCGTGCGGCTGTTGCCTTTGAGCGGCGAGCGTAATGTCAACAATAATCGCGTGACACGTGTGATTAACGTCGACGGAGCGAAGCGCCGTCTCCTGTACGTTGAAGGCGAACCGCGATGGGAATTTAAATTTCTGCGACGCGCAGTTGAGGATGATCCGGCGATCGAAGTCGTTTCGATGTTGCGAACCACGCAAAACAAGATTTACCGGCAGGGTATTGCGAATCCAAACGAGCTGGCGGAGGGCTTTCCGATTAAACCGGAAGAACTGTTCGAATTCCAGGGCCTGATTATAGGCAGCGTGGAATCGGCATTCTTCGGACCCGAGCAACAGCAGGCGATCAAAGATTTTGTGGACAGGCGTGGGGGCGGGCTTCTGCTTCTTGGGGGCCGCGCTGCGCTCGCCGATGGAGGATATGATGCGCCGCCGTTCGCAGAGCTTCTCCCGGTCGTCTTGCCGAAAAAAAAGAACACCTTTCATCGGCAGTTTGTAGCGGCCGCGCTAACGGATGAAGGGAAGGACAGCCTGGTTTGCCGCATTGAAGAGGACGCAGCGAAGAATGCGGATCACTGGGAGGTTCTGCCGTATCTCGCCGATTACGAGGAGGCTGGAACGCCAAAGAAAGGCGCTGTGACGCTGGTGCGCGTCGATGCGGGGGGCAATCGATTGCCGCTGCTTGTGACGGAAAACTACGGGCGCGGGCGTACGGCGGTGTTTGCGACGGGAGGCAGCTGGCGGTGGCGCATGCAGCAGCCCGTAGCCGATACGAGCCAGCAAACGTTCTGGCGCCAGCTCATTCGATGGACTGCGGGCAGCACGCCAAGTCGCGTGGTCGCATCAACAGCCCATGGAGAGCTTTATGACGACGGACACCTTAACCTGCGCGCCGAGGTGCGAGACGCGAAGTATGCGCCGACATCGAGTGCGCAGGTTGAGGCGAGGGTTATTACACCGGACGGGTCTTCAGAGGTGGTGCGTCTACGGCCGGATGCTATCGACGCCGGCATTTACACGGCCGATTGGAACGCCTTGAGGCCCGGGTCTTACGTTGCGGAGATCAGGGCTACGGAAGACGGCAAGCAGCTTGGCAGTGACGTGTTGACCTTCCGCCGGGAAGACGGAGTAGCAGAAGATTTTCACCAACAGCAGAACAGAGATTTGCTCGAAAAGCTTGCCGCTGAGACGGGAGGCCGCTACTACACTCCCCGCGACGCGATGCGTTTGCCCGAAGAGATCTCGTTTTCCGAGGCCGGAATCAGCGCGCGCGAGACGAAGGATTTATGGAATATGCCCGCGATCTTTCTTGCCGTTCTGCTGCTTCGTTCGGCGGAATGGATATTGCGGCGCCGCTGGGGGTTTGTATGAAACCGGCGCTGATTTCACTGCTGTTTGCGGCTGGCTTGCACGCCGCGAACTACTATGTGGTTGTAGCGGGACTGGGCGGCGCACCTGAATACGAGACGCAGTTTGAAAAATGGGCCTCGGAGCTTGACCATGAGCTGCGGGCCAACGGGCCGGATGCGCGAGTTACCACGCTAAGCGGGAACGCCGTTTCGCGCCAGCGACTGCAAATTTTGTTTAACGAACTGAGCGGTACGGTTCAGGCCGGTGACGCGTTTACAGTGTTGCTACTCGGCCACGGAACATTCGACGGGACGGAGTATAAGTTCAATATTCCGGGCCCCGATGTGACGGCCACGGAACTGGCGAGCTGGATGAATCGCATCCCGGCGACACGTCAGTTGGTTGTCAACATGACGAGCTGCAGCGGCGCTTCTCTGGCCGCGTTTGCCAAGCGGAACCGGATCGTGATTACTGCCACCAAATCAGGGAATGAAAGAAAC
>JAFARV010000663.1 GCA_019245255.1 Acidobacteriaceae bacterium
CCTGCTCCGGCGCGGACAACCGACTCCCGAAAGGTTGCAAGTGGGGGATCTCTCGCTCGATTGCATTCGCCGCAAGGTCACCCGCAGCAACGAGAACATCGAACTGGCGCCCAAAGAGTTCAGCATCCTCGAGTACATGATGCGGAATCGCGGGCGGCCGTTGAGCCGCACCATGATCGTCGAGCACGTCTGGGACATGGATTATGACGGCCTCACCAACATCGTCGATGTCTACATTCGCCACTTGCGCAGCAAAATCGACGACAAATTTCCTGTAAAGATGATTCACACCGTACGTGGCATCGGTTACATGCTCGACGCACCCGAGGTTGTCCAGCCGGCCGCCGCCGCTGAAACGGTCACTTAAGGTCAACAATGCTCTGGAACAGGCTGCGTCAGATTCGATTCTTCCGCACGCTGCGATTCCGGCTCGCAAGCACATTCCTCATCCTGCTGACGGCCGTACTCGCCATCATGGGCTTCGTCGGCACGCGGACCCTCCACACAGTGCTCGTGAACCAAAGCGAAGATGAATTGAAAGAGCAGATCGCATCTTTAAAAGGGTGGCTCGTCTTCGACTCGAGCGGCGAGCCTTACTGGGACGTCGTTGATCGAACCGATCCCGAAGAAGAGGCTGAGGTCTCGCGCCTGCAAGCCGTCTATGTCCTTGCCGACGATCAGGGCCAAGTAGACAAAGCGACTTCGGACTCGACGCTGCAGCCGTTGTGGAATCGAAACACAATTCTCGATGATTTGGCTCAGATGCAGATCTCGCACCAGCCAGTCTTAAAAACCATAAGGGCGACCGACAACACTCCGTACGAGGTAATCAGCAGCACCCTGACCGACGCCAATCGTCACCGGAAATGGTATGTCGCTGAAGGGCGAAGTCTGGTCGAGGATCAGGCCGTTTTGCGGCGTTTCAGACGGAATTTTCTAATCTTCTTGCCAGTCGCGCTGATTGCGTGTGCCGTAGTCAGTTGGTATTCGGCCGCAAGTATTCTCGCGTCTCTAGGATCGGTCGAGAGAGCTGCGAAGGAGATTACCGGGTCGAACCTCGGTTTGCAGATTCAGAAACGCGGCGCCGACGACGAACTCGATCGCCTTATCGGCTCGTTTAACGAGATGAGCGGGCGCCTCAAAGCCTCGTTTGAGCAGATTCGGCAGTTCTCGACCGATGTCTCGCATGAGCTGCGAACGCCTTTGACCGCTATTCAGGGTCAGCTCGAAGTCGCTCTGTTCACTGCGACCCGCAAAGAACAGCTCCAAGAAGCCATCGAGAATGCGCTCCAGGACGTCGAGCGCTTGTCAAACCTCGTGCGTGCGCTCCTGCTGCTCTCTCAATCCGAAACCGGCCAGATCCCGATGAACAAGACCACCCTCGATTTGAATAAGCTCGTGGGTGAGATTGTCGATCAATTTCAAATCCCGGCGGAGGCACACAACGTTAGGCTCACTCACGCCCGCCAAGACCCTGCCCTGTGCGAAGCGGACCGGACCCAGATCGAGCGTGTCATCACCAACCTGTTATCGAACGCCATCAAATACACTCCGCAGGGCGGCTGGATACGCGCAGCCGCTGAGCCAGACGGCGGGAACGTTCGCCTAACCGTAGAAGATTCTGGAGTTGGAATACCGCCCGACCACTTGCCCTATATCTTCGACCGCTTCTATCGGGTCCCCGACCCGAATCCGGAAAAGGGTCTCGGTTTGGGACTCAGCTTCGTCTCCGCCATCGTCCGAGCTCACGGAGGCGAGATTCACGTCACCAGCGAAGCAGGAAAAGGATCCCGTTTCGAAATTACCTTCCCCATCGGCGTGGTTCGCACCACCTCCGAGGCTGCCGTCCTGCACGATTAACCGCCGACCCGCGCCAAACCTTAGTCTCAAAGACTCATATTATTGCACTTTCCGGGACTCAGTGCTAATCTAACCTATAGGTCTTGTAAGTTATGGATTTCAATCGACTGACCGAAAAGTCGCAGGAAGCGATCCGGCAGGCGCAAACGATAGCACTAAATTATGGCAATCAGCAGGTCGACGTAGAGCCCCTGCTGCTCGCCCTTTTGGAGCAGGAGGGCGGTTTAGCGCCTTCCATTCTGGCGCGCGCTGATGTCCCGCTCGAGCCGCTCCATCGCCGCCTGGTTCAGG
>JAFARV010000573.1 GCA_019245255.1 Acidobacteriaceae bacterium
CCTGGGGCGACCGGCGGCAGCCTCATCTCGATTCTTCCGTCTTCGACGATGCGCTCTGCAACGAATTCGGCAAGCTGAAGGAACGGCTGGAAAACGCGCTGGTGCGTCCGTTCACCGCGGGTGCACTGCCCGGCGTGCTGAGACTTACGCTGGCCATGGCGCTGTTTGGCATCATCCTCTGCATCCTGGTTCCCGAAGAAAGCCTGAGATCGTTCGAGCGCCCGCAGTTCTCAAATCTACTCATGACATTGCTCTTGCCGCTCGCGGCATACACTCTATTCACTTTTGCCCGCTTTGGTTGGTGTTGGAGCCTCCTTCGCGCGTTTCTGGTCAGTCTGAACAGCGTTGTTCTCGGCCGCTACTTCACGCGCGTTCCCGAATTCGGGGGAAGCGGACCAGTCTGGATCCGGGAAGTTAAGCTGATGTCGCTGGCAACAGCGATTAACGGCTCCATCGCGCTTCACAACCTCGAAATCCTGCACGGTACGCCAGAAAAATACAGCCAGGAATATTTCCGCGATTTACAGGGTTTTCTCTCTCCTAAGCACGGCGTTGGAACCCGTCTCGATTTCATTTGCGCGTATGAACAGTTCCGCAGGACGGCCGGCAGAATCGCGAGCACTCTCGGCCAGGAAATACTGCGCCCTTATTGGCGAAAGAATCCGCTGCCCTTTGTCGGGGAGGTTATCTCCGACGATCACAAGGACGAAGATGCACATAAGCCGCAACCCGCTGAGAACGCCATCGCACCGGCGCCGGCGACGAAGCACCTTCGACTCAAGAGTGTAGCTACCGCCGTCGGCCATGTTCAATCCTTGTTTTTGGCTCCCTCCACAACTCTGACGCAAGTGGTGGAAGAGACTCCTTTTGGGAATGAGACGAAACCTGTTTCCGCCGAGGCGTATGATCAAGCGGCAAAGTTCATCACGCTCCAATACTCGATCTACATCGGTTATGTGTTACATCAGCTGCAAAATCTGCTCCTGTGCTGCATCACTTGTTTTGTTCTGCTGGTAGCGGCACTCAGTTCATTCAGTTTTCAAGCGCCTCAGGCCATTTTCCGGCTGCTCACCGCGGGCCTGATCGTGGCCGGTTGTATGGTTCTCATGGCGTTCGCGCAAATGGATCGCGACCCCATTCTGAGCCGGCTCACGGGCACCCAGGAAGGAGAACTGGGAAAGAACTTTTATCTGCGCGCACTCAGTTACGGAGCCCTTCCGGTGCTCAGTCTCTTAGCCGCGCAGTTCCCGGCGATTTCCCGGTACCTATCAGTGTGGATCCAGCCTGCTACTGCCGCGCTGCACTAACAGGCGCCGACGCTCGATCTCGCTCGGAAATATTTTTCAGCGTGGTTGTGACTGATAAGCCGGCCGACGAAAGCACGGCCGCCGGCGGGGAATGTTGCCCGTTGTATCCTTGTCAATTCCATGTCTGAACGTCTCAAAATCGCCATCGCAGGTCTCGGCCGCATGGGCACCATCCATGCGCTGCACGCGTACGAACTTGCCCGCGACACACAGACGTGTGAAGTTGTGGCAGTTGCCGAGCCGGACGCAGATCGCGCGCGCCGGTTTATATCTGAGATCGGCAAAGACATACCTGTTTTTCCTTCCGTCGACGAATTAGCCAAGTCCCGCATCTGCAGAGCCGCCGTAGTTGTCACTCCCACGGAGAATCATCGCGAGCACGCAACAACTCTAATTTCCGCAGGCTTCCGAGTTTTGCTCGAGAAACCTCTGACTGGGACCCTCGAAGCCGATCGCGCATTCGCGGCCGAACTGGACCGCGATCACCCGCACTCACTGATGCTTGCGTTTCAACGGCGTTTCGACGAACCGCTGCAATATGCAAAGCAGCTCATGGACAGCGGCGCGATCGGCCGAGTTTTCAAAATTTACTCCGCGCTCGAGGATTCAAATCCCGCGCCAAACGGCTACAAGAGCGGCGGCATCCTGCCCGACATGTCCATCCACAATGTGGATGAGATTCTCTGGCTGGCGGCGCGAACACCGACCAAAGCGCTGGCAATCGGTTCGCGGCTATATAGCCACGCACTGACGACGTGCGTCGAAGATTTTGACGACGCCCTTCTCTGCCTGTGGTTCGATGAAAACCTGCTCGGACAGGTGCAGGTGACGCGGAACCACGTCTCCGGATATCGGGTGGAGACGATTATCTTCGGCGAAGAAGGCCAGCTCCATGTGGGCCATTTCGATCAGCAATTAACTTCCGCTACCGTCGAGGCCTATGGACGACGGGGCCGCCGAGAACCGCTCGCGCTGAAGACGTTCGCAATGCGCGACTATAACCGCCCGCTGCCCGAGTTTGCAGACCGGTTTGGGCCTGCGTACAAAGCAGAACTCTCCGGATTCATCGAGTGCTGCCGCAGCGGGGCACCCTTTCCAACTACGCACCGGGACGGACTTCGCGCCCAAGAGGCCATATCCGCCGGAATGAGCGGTATGCTCGGAGCAGACAGGGCAGTCGAAATCAACCAAACTGTTGTGACCCCGTAGTGGCCGTTTCGATCAAAGACATCGCGCGCATTGCGGGCGTTTCTCACTCCACCGTTTCCCGCGCGCTTCGCGGCAGTGAACTGATCCCGCCGCACACCCGGGAGCGCATTCAACGTATAGCCGCCGAGCAGGGCTATTCGGCAAGCGCCATCGCCCGAAGCCTTGTGACGCAAAGGACAAATGCGATCGGAATCGTTGTGACCAGCATTGCCGACCCTTTCAACGGAGAGGTCGTCGACGGTCTGGAACAGACTGCTAACGCGGCTGGCTACTCGGTTGTCCTCGCCACATCGCAAGCGGATCCGAAGCGCGAAATATCAATCGTACAGACCCTTCGCGAGCGCCGCGTCGACGGCATCATCATCGCCTCTTCCCGCGTGGGAGCGCTTTACGCCGAAGACCTGGCTCCACTCGAGGTTCCAATCGTGCTGTTGAACAATCAGCACGCTGGCGGATTCGGCAACTCGATCGGAATCGACAACGTTGACGGCGCGGAACAGGCGACCGAATACCTGTTGAAACTCGGGCACCGGAAGATCGCCTACATCCGCGACCGTTCCGGCATGCAGTCAGACGAAGAACGTTGCCAGGGCTATCAGAACGCGCTACGGCGTCATGGGGTCCGCATCCGCAAACAGCTTATTGCGAGCGGCGATGGTAAGCCGCAAGCCGGACGGCGCGCAGCGGCGGAACTGCTCTCAAGAGCCGAACGCGTCACCGCGGTATTCAGCTATAACGACATGACCGCCCTGGGAGTTCTAGAGGAGGCCAGTGCTCGTCATCTGAGAGTTCCCGAGGATCTGTCGGTGTGCGGCTTCGATGATATCTTCTTCGCCCGATTCCTTCACCCGCCGCTGACAACGGTTCGACAGCCGAAGCACGAACTAGGCGAGCGAGCAATGAAACTACTGCTCGAAGTGCTGTCGGGGCAGCACACTAATAAGGTCGTCAAAGTGAGAGGCGAGCTGGTTATCCGGCAGTCGACTGCACCACCGACAGCTTAGTTGTGTTCTACCAATCGATCTGATCGGGAAAGAACTCTGCAACCAGATCCTGGTAGTACGGCAGGATCTCCTTGGCGTTCGGGCGTTCCCGTCCCTTTGAGTAGAGATCGTAAGGATTGAATTTACGAACCCATTCGAACATGCGCTCGTCCTGGTCGTTCCTTAAGTGACGGTAGGCTCCGTGTTTGTGCGCAGGATAGAACGAGTGGTAGCGCAGCATGTATTGCGCCTCTTGCGGGAGATACTTTCGCGTCGCCGTATAGATGTATTCGTCATGGCCCCAGGAAAGGTGAACGTTATCGAGGCCGCAATTGGGAGTGTAAATGCCGTACTTCGTCTGATACTCGGGCACTCTGCTGTCCGGGTTGAGCGCGAAGAACTCGGGAAACACGATTTCATCCGAATAAGCACAGCCGACTGGGAAGGTATCGCCGACGACGGCCCATTGCGGCTCACCGTACAGGCACAGCACCTTGCCGAGATCGTGGACGAAGCCGGCCAAAACGAACCAGCGCGGATGGCCGTCCTTGCGAATGGCTTCGGCGGTTTGGAGTAAGTGCTCCATCTGTGTCAGGTCGGTATCCGGGTCGCTGTCATCAACAAGCGTGTTGAGATAGTCGATCATCTCCCAGATGCTTTTTTTACCTCGCGCGAGGCCGGTATATTCCGCCTTTTTTCCAAGCACGAAAGCCAGCGTCTGGTTAGCGTGGTTCTGCCGATAGAACTCCGTGACCCCAGGATTGGCGTCCTGTTGGTAGTTGCGGAACTCCTGTTCCGATTTGCCCTGGCGGTAACGGGCAGCGACGAAGTCGTCCCATTCGTCGAGTTCCTGGAGAGGTGAATTGTCTACGACAGCTTGCATGTGATGACTCGCAACTCCATTATGCACACGTGTGCACACCTTTTTCAATGGGGCGGGTGGCGCAAATGCCACGAACCTCAATTTCATTGCGCTGGCTACAATCAAGTTCGTGGAGAAGCGCCGCATGTGCCCGAACTGCCGGGCGTTCATCGAGATCAACGACCGGGTGTGCCCGTATTGCGGCACGCAACTGGGTCCACGCGCGATCGATTTGCGGGGCTCGCAGATCGCGGCTTCGTTCATGCCGCGGGCGAATCTCACGAGCAGCGTCATCCTGATCGTGAACGCGCTGTTCTACCTGATCGAACTGCTGCTCAGCTCGCAGGGAACGGGTGGACGCGGCTTCAGTTTCGGTGAAGTCAGCGGAAGGGCTATTGTCCTTCTTGGCTGCAAGTACGGACCGCTGATCGCCGCAGGCCAGTGGTGGCGACTGATTACGGCCGGATTTCTTCATGGCAGCTTCATTCATATTGCGATGAACTCCTACGCGTTGTTCATTCTGGTCACGGAAGTGGAGCAGTTCTACGGAACGAGCCGTTTGGTTGTTGCGTACGTTTTTTCAACGTTCACGGGCTTTCTGGTGAGCTTCCTGTGGTCACCGGGTGCTCCTTCGCTGGGAGCTTCGGCAGCGGCATACGGCCTCATCGGCATCATGCTCGCGATGAGCATCGGGCGGCGAAGCGATCCTCTGGTGCAGCTTGTGCGCACGCAATACACCCAGTGGCTGATTTTCGGGTTGTTGCTGAGTCTGGTTGGCAACATCGACTTAGCTGCTCATCTCGGCGGTTTTGCCGGAGGCTTTCTGCTGGGCGTGGTAGCCGGATTGCCTGGAATACCCAGGAGTCGTCGTGAAGTGACGTGGAACGTACTCGCGGGGCTCGCCATTGCGGTGACCATTTACGCCTTTTACCTCGACAGCTTATCGTTCCGGATGCTTTCGCGGGAGTTGTAGGTTTTAGCTGTCAGCGGTCAGTTACCGACCTGGGGTCGCTGACGCTCCCTGGCTCTGTGTCGAGAGTCCAATCGCTTCGCTCATGGCTC
>JAFARV010000721.1 GCA_019245255.1 Acidobacteriaceae bacterium
ATTACTGGTCGGAGCGATCTTCGGCGCGCTGGTGTGATGCCCGTATATGGGTCTAGGGCCCTCCGACATTGACGGTCGGAGTTCCGATGGAGGCGCCGGTATTCGTGTTGGAACTCGAGCTCTTCCCTTTACCCACCATTGCAAATCCCGCACCGGCTCCAGCGGCAACGACCGCTAGAAGGATCCACTTTTTGCTGATACCGCCGCTGCGAATCTTCTCGTGTGTAGGGGCGTTCACAACCGACACTCTCGGGGCAGCAACGTCAGGCGTTGCGGCGGGCGGAGGGATGGTCCTCGGCGTTTCGACCGTGCCGGGCTGAAGCACAGGTGCGGCTTCGGTGGTTGGCTTTTCTACGGAAGCTTTGGCTAAGTTCTCCGCCGGATTGGCGACAAGCGGTGCAATCTTCACGGTAGGCTCGGCTGGCCTGACGGCGGCAGGAGCGCTGTTAAGTGCGGGCTGCGAAGACGCCTGAACGGGCGACACGCTTTCATCGACCAAAATGCCGGCATGCGCCGTTCCTCTGGTTGCGGTGATGCGAATGGATGCTGAACCAGGCACAGCGCCCCAATGAATGCCCGTTACGTGAGCCCGGCCGTTCTGGTCGGTATACGCTACGGCCGCGTGCGTCCCGTCCGGCATGATGGCGGTGACACCGCTTTCCGGCAGACGCACGACTACGGCAGCGTCTGAGACGGCCGCTCCGGTTTGATCTGTGACCTGAATGTCGAGAGCTGCGGTAGCATCAACGCGCGCTTCGGCTGGGTTGGTCACGTGGATCTGCAAATCGCTCGAAGATTGTGCCGAGATCGGTCCTATGCCTAAGAGGAAACTGAGGAGTACGGAAAGAAAACAGGAAAGATTTTTCATGCGGCTCCGCGAGCCGCATCTTCAAACGAGCTGAATCAGCAGAACGGTGATGTTGTCCGGCCCGCCACTGGCTCTTGCGGCTTCGACAAGATAGTGGCACTTCTCGCCGAGAGATTTCTGAGAAAGTAAGGTTCGTTCTAAGGTTTCTTCGCCCACCACCCCGTGTAGTCCGTCCGAACAGAGCAAAACCTGGTTGCCGGCCTGCAAGGTCAGCAAATGCGATTGCACCCGTAACTCATCCGTGCACCCGATGGCCATGGTGAGAACGTGCCGCATGGGGTGAGTTTTGAGGGCGTTCTCAGTCAGCCCCAGCTTTGTGCCGACTTCCGCGACCCACGTTTGGTCATGGGTAATCGGTGACAGCTTGCTCCCGTCGCAAAGGTAGGCGCGACTGTCGCCAACGCTGCAAACATGCAGCTTGTTTTCGTGGACCTTGACCGCCGCTACCAGCGTCGTCCCCATTCCCTTGAGATGAGGGTTTTTCGCGGCTGCCTCACGGACAGCCTCATTGGCTTCGAAAAAACCTTGTTCGAGCGATTCAATGCTCTCGAAATGGTTGTTGGCTACGAGATATTCCCTGAGGCTCGTCGCAGCAATTCGGGACGCGAGTTCACCTGCGTTCGCCCCACCCATGCCGTCGGCCAAAATGAAAATCCCCAACTCTTCATCGGGGATGAAGTAGTCCTCATTGTTGCCTCGCACGCAGCCTGCATCCGAGAGGCCGAAAGCTGCAAACATAAAAAGAGACGAATTTAAGAATTATAGCTGCGAATCGCAGTCTCTCCAACAAAAATTCCGACAGTATGTTGACCCACTTTGATAATGATCCCTTCAGACCACATTACAAACGTCCCCTAACCTGAGTCGGCAGAGGGCTTTTGGTTGGGAAGGATGGGATGGCTGTGAGAGAACTGAACGGCATGAAATGATGAGCCGGTCAGCCGGAGACAATCAGGCGCCGACGTTTGATCTCGGGTTTAATCTCGCCTCAACGGCGACGAGCGGATGAGTGGTATCGGATGCGGACCAGTAGATCAGAACGCGGTCGCGCGGCAAATGCCGCCGTCCAGCCCACGAAATCGGAGCGGGCGGCAAATACCACAAGAACGGTGCCGTCGCGTTCGGCCGCTAGTTGGAGACCTCCGTCCACTTTCCATCCACCGGCGCCTCCGGGAAGCAACGCCGCCGAGGGCGCGCGAAGGGCGCGAACAGCGTTGTTCCGGAGTCGGCGGGCTTCCGTTCGGCATTCTTCGTAGGTTTCGATTCCACCAGTCATGACCGTTTGAGCAAGTCGGGGCTCCTCTGCGATCAGGCCGTCGGGCACCTCCACGGCCCATAGGGCACGACGCACGTTTACAAGTTCGGATTCATCGGTGATGTCTTCGTGCCGCAGAAACTCCGCCCAGGCGCCATCGGGCGTATCTGCCAAGTACTGAACGGGTCCTTCGCCCGGACCATGCCAGCGCGCTGGCGGCTGATCGGTGCTCTCCCAAAGGAACGGAAAGCGCTGGTCAGCGTGCCGATAGAAAATCATGTGGCGGGTGAGGCGACCAGCGCTCGCGCGAGATCCTGAACCTGGCGTGGGCCAGGCTGTGCAGGTTTCCACCGGCCCTTGAGCCAGTCCAGCGGCGCATGCCCGTCCAACTGAGCGCGTTTACGTTCGAACCATTGGCGAATCCCGATATCGTTATACGCGCCGGCGAGATCGC
>JAFARV010000923.1 GCA_019245255.1 Acidobacteriaceae bacterium
TTGAGCCTTCGAAATACTCGCCGAACCCAGTAAAGTTCCTATCGCCGCGGCGCTGAATCCGCCTTGCATAACCGTCCGTCGTGATATTGCCATGTCTGTCTCCTCCTGAAAGCGAAAAGAGTCTATCAAACGGTGATCGAATGAAAAGGGGGATGCGATGATAGGCGCGCTGCTGTTTGTCATCTGGTGCCAACACAGCGAGCGCGTGACCTTCGTCTGCAACGTATTCCGCCCAACATTGACTTACATTGGGACGGTGACCACGAAATAGTCCTGAATCAGCGCACTTTCAATATTCGAGAGCGATCGTCCGCAGCCGATTCCCTGAAACTCAGGTTTCTTCGCATATAATTCCAGGAACTCTGCGCTGCTGAGTTTGCGTAGACCACAACGGAGCATTACGCATCGGGAACGTTCCCGGCGAAGGAGATCTATGGAGCCTCGTACGAACCGCCAGTGCCTTTCTGTTCTCTCTTCCGTTTCAATGCTGTGCCTGTGCTGTAGCCTGAGCCCTGCTCAGGACACCAGTCAAGCATCGATGAGTAACTACTCGTCCGCCGATATGCGAGCAGATCTGCTGGTCTCGCAGATGACGCTCGACGAAAAGATTCAATTGATCCACGGAGTGTTCTCAAATTCGCCTGTGCCGCGCGGCGCCGCGGGCTTCGTTCCGGGCATTCCTCGCTTAAACATTCCCAACCTTTACTTTGGCGATGGAAGCGTGGGCGTTGGCAACAACATTGGTCCCGCAACGGCGCTGCCGTCTTCGATCGCCGCGACCGCCACCTGGGACACGCGCCTCGGATACGAGTACGGAAAAGTGATCGGGAGAGAGCTCAGTGCCTACGGGATCAACGTCAATCTCGGAGGTAACACGAACATGACGGCTCGTGAGCCCCGCGACGGGCGCACGTTCGAGACGAAGGGGGAAGACCCGATCCTGGCAGGAGTTACCGCTGCCGCCCACCTGCGCGGTGTTCAAAGCCAGCACATCATCGGCGACATCAAGCACTTCGCTTTCAACGACCAGGAAACCGAGCGCATGTACGCGAACGGCTTAATTGACGACCGTGGAGCGAGAGAAAGCGATCTGCTTGCATTCGAGATCGGCATAAAAGACTCCGACGTGCAGTCCGTAATGTGTGCTTACAACCTGGTGAACTCCGCGTATTCGTGCGCAAACGATTACCTTCTGAATACAGTGCTGAAAGGGGACTGGGGTTTTCAGGGCTTCGTTATGTCGGACTGGTTTGCCACGATTCCGATTCTTCCCGCAATTACGACCGTAGTCTCGCCTGCTCTGCACGGACTCGACCAGGAACAACCATTAGAAATCTTCTTTAATGCGACTGTTCTGAAGCCCCAAATTCAATTCGGCCTGGTTCCCATGTCCAGGGTCGACAACATGGTCCACCGGATCCTTCGTGCAATGTTTGCTGTCGGGATCTTTGACATACCTGAAAACCTGCACCTACTGAACACACAACATGATCAGCGAGTCGCGCAAAAAGTCGAGGAGCAGGGAGCTGTCCTCCTCAAGAACTCATCGCGTCAATTGCCGTTGAATGCTGATGGCATCAGCTCTATTGCAGTGATCGGCTCACACGCCGATATCGGCGTGTTATCAGGCGGAGGTTCTGCGCAGGTGATACCAACCGGCGGCCCCGCGCTCACTGAACCGGCGCTGCCATACACGGGCGGCAATCCACTTCCTCCCTTTTACCTGATCACCGTCTTTGGGCAAACATTCCCTAACTCAACTGCCTGTATCGGACGTCAGATCTGGGATCCTTCCTCGCCCTTGAAAGCCATTCAACAAAAGATTCCGAATGCGACCGTAACCTTTGATCCCGGTACGACTCCGGGCTCCGCTGCCGCTGCGGCTTCTAGTGCTGACGTCGCAATCGTTTTCGTAAATCAGTGGGAAGCCGAGAACTGCGATCTGAATAGCCTGAATCTTCCCGGCAATCAGGACGAATTGGTTAGCGCTGTCGCCGGCGCAAACCCACACACCATTGTGGTCTTGGAAAACGGCGGGCCGGTTGTCATGCCGTGGCTTGGCCAGGTTTCGGCTGTGCTGGAAGCCTGGTTCCCGGGGCAGCGTGGAGGTGAAGCGATCGCCGACATCTTGTTCGGAGGTGTGAATCCCAGCGGAAAGCTGCCGCTCACGTTCCCAAAGAGCGTCAACGATCTGCCGCGTCCGCAGATCCCATTCTTCGCGCAAACTAACGCCGTTGCCTTCGACGTCAACTATTCCGAAGGATTCCTGGTTGGATACAAATGGTACGACGCAAAAAACATTGAACCCGAGTTCCCGTTCGGCTTCGGTCTGTCTTACTCGAAATTTTCTTTTTCGAGTCTGTCGATTCCAGGCCATCGAAGCGAGTCCGCTACGGAGCCCATCGAAATCAGCTTCGACGTGACGAATGATAGTAAGCGCGGTGGAGCGGAGGTCGCGCAGGTCTATCTCGGCTTTCCGGCAAGCGCGGGAGAAGCGCCGAAGCGCTTAGTAGGTTGGCAGAAGCTTTATCTCGATCCGCACGAGACCACAAGAGTCACGATTGAAATTGATCCAAACGCGTCGTCGCATCCACTTTCATTCTGGAACCCGGCGACGTCATCATGGCAAACCGCGCCGGGCGATTACACAGTCTATGTCGGCGATTCGTCCCGAGATATCTCGTTGACGAAATCATTCACGATCGGGCAATAGGTCCTAATGAGCGCGGGTCAAGTTTCTTCTTCTGGGCGAGGGGCGCTTATGCCCCTCCCAGATTTTGCACTGTAAACGTTGTGCTCATGGTCGCGCTCACCGGCTGCAGGAAGTGAGGTTCGAAAAGATAGACCGTTGCTGTCACATCCAGTGTGTGCGTTCCGTCGGGCAACAGGGTCGTATCCAGCGTAGTCTGCCAACCAACGTCCGGACATCCCGGCGCTCCGTTGCCTCCATTGCAGACATCCGTTCGCGGTACTCCATAAGTCACCGGTGATAACTGAGGGACACCGTCGATCGCGATCGAGACCTGTGAAACACTACCGGAGTTACTGAACGCGTAACCACTCAGCGTGAGGATTCCCGCAACCGGCGCGCCATTGGAACTCAGTGGATCGATGCCGATCTGAATCGGGCTCGTATTGGTGAAATTAGCAACGTTGATGGTGGTCGATACCGTTCCAGTCTGGCCGCCGGATGTTCCCGTCGCGCTAAGAGTGTGCGCTCCATCGCCGAGCTGCCTGGTATCGAACAGAACGCTCCAGCCTACGTTGGGACACGTACCGGTATACCCGAAGGCTGCGCAAACGTCCGGTCTGGCTATATAGCTGACCGTTAGCTGTGGGTACGGCATCCCGTCGATGGAGATAACCACCGAGCTCGGGTTACCGCTATTAGTCGACCAACCCGAAATTTGAACAACACCAACCAGAGTTGCGTTTTGAGTTGGCCGATCGATATAACCGCGAACTGCGGAACCGGCGGATGAGACCGTGAAGTTACGCGAAATGGTGTGATTACCGTTTGCCGTTTTGGCTGTCACATCCAACACGTGCGGACCAGGCGCCAGTACAGTGGTGTCGAGACTCGCAATCCAGCCAAGGTTGGTGCCGGACGGACAACCAATGAGGTTCGGGTACACACCGCAGACGTCCGGACGCCCAATGCCGGGCGTTGTTGTCGCTCGTTGAAAGCCGTCGACAGAAAGCGTTACCGCCGTAACTGGTGAGCTACTCGATCCCGCCCAACCCTCGATCTGGGCCGTGCCGCTGAGAGCCTGGCCCAAATTGGTGTCAACGAACATCTGAATCGGGCTGCCGGTATTCGCCACGGTAAACGTCATGTTCAGGGTTGCCAACTCGCCGTTGGCATCCGTGGCCGTCGCCATCAATGAATGCGAGCCGTCATTCAGCAAAGTGGAGTCGAATTGCAAAACCCAGCCGACGTTCGGGCATCCGTTGCGGCCCGGGTAGGCCGCGCAAACATCCGGCCGGGCGACCCCGAGCGACGCATTGCCCAACTGAACTCCGTCGACTGAGATCGCCACCGAAGTGATAGCGGCCTGATCGCTGACAGCCCACCCCTCCGCACTGATGACACCGCTATACGTGTTCTGATAATTCGGTGTATCGATAAATACGTGTACCGAAGTTGTGGTGGTCCAGTTCGCAACACTGAAGCTGGAGGTAATCGTCTCGCTCTGCCCGCCTGCGGTTGCGGTCACTTCCAGCTGATGAGTTCCGTTTGCCAACTTCGTTGTGTCGAGCGGCAAATGCCACCCAAGCTGCGCTGCCGGACAGCCGAAGGCGTTCGCGTGCGCGGCGCAGACATCCGGACGTGGGTTCGTCGCTGCGGTTCCCACACGCACACCATCGACCGAAAGGTTGACGCTACTCACAGCCGCCACCGTGCTGAAGGCCCAGCCTTGCAGGGTCGCGGTGCCGACCAGCGTGCCAGTCGGGTTTCCCGGGTTGTCGATGTATATCTGCATGTTGCTCGGAGCGGCATTGTTTACGGTAAATGTCGCCGCAATGGCTGCATTGACTGAATTCGAATCGGTTGCGCGCAGGGTAAGAGTATGCGAGCCGTTCGCCAACAGAGTTGTATCGAGCGAAGCTGCCCACCCAACGTTCACGTTGCCATTCGCGCAATCCTGCGCTGAGGGAAACGCGGCGCAAACGTCCGGGCGTGCCACGCCGACTACTCCATTTATCGGAACGCCATCTACAAACACTGCAATGTTCGACGTAGGAACGGTTCCGCCGTTACTAATCGCCCATCCACCGAGCGGAATAGTGCCGGAAACGGTCGAGCCGTTCACCGGCGAATCAATGTAGAGCCTCATTGGATTGACCAGAGTGAACGTCGTCATCCTGCTGTCGACGGTTCCGTCCGAAGCGCTAACTATGACCGCGAGCGAATGGGTTCCTCCGGTCAGATTGGCGGTGTTGATGGTAGCGGCCCATCCGACGTTCACCTTGCCATTTGCGCAATCCTGCGCTGACGGATATGCCCGGCAAACGTCAGGGCGTGCAACCCGGGTCGCATTGTTCACATATGGTGTGCCATCGAGCCACACTGCTACCTGTGAAATCGAAGCGTTGTTGTCAATCGCCCACCCGGCAGCATTGAGCACACCGCGTTCGTACTGCCCGCTACCGTTTGGCACATCGATGAAGATATTGATCGGCGATGTACCGGCTGATCCGACCGGCAACGTCACCGTATTGCTGAAGAAGGCATTCTGCGCGACGTAGATATCGGCAACGCCGCTGGAGGGCAGAGAAGACGGCATCAACACTTGAATTTGATAGGTGCCCACTCCGCCTGCCGGAAGACCTGCGCTGATGACCTGCGCCGTGCCTCCCTGTACCGTGGCTATGACCAGATTCTGCGAACTATTAGGCTGCGGCCCGGAGTATGGCACTCCGGCAGTGACGCCGATGTAATTGGCGCTTGAATCCTGGATTGTGCCAAGGCCCGTTGCGAGCAGCGTAATCACCTCATTCGCCTGCGCGGGATTGCTCACAGTAACAGGCAAGCCGCCGGACGAAGCGCAGCAGGTGGCGCTGGTGAAAGCGGTAACCGTCTCAGTAGCGCTCGATTTGCCCGAGGCGGCAGTTACTGAGCCGCTGACGGAAATGCCCGAGCCCGCTGCTCCTGATTT
>JAFARV010001003.1 GCA_019245255.1 Acidobacteriaceae bacterium
TGTCGATGTCATCGGATTTGGTTCCGAACCCGCCGCAATTCCGGAAAACGAGATCGAAGCGATTCGCTCTATAGTTCGATCGGGAGCAAACGTTGCCCCGTGTCCGTTTCTTCGGGAGGGACAACGGGTGCGGGTAAATCGCGGATCGCTGGAGGGCCTGGAGGGAATTCTGGTAAAAAACAAAACCGACTGGCGAGTTGTCGTGTCGGTCCAGATGTTGCAGCGCTCAGTTTCAGTCGACGTGGATTGGGACTGGGTCACAGCCCTCTGAAGCCGGCCAAACTATCTAGCCCCGGTTGTGACGGGTGATCCAGGAGCATCTGTCCGGTCAAAACAAACCGTTGTGCCGACTGAATCCCGCAGCAAGACCATCAGCTTCCGACTCAGTGTGGAAGAATATGAGCGGTTTCGGAACCTGTGCTTTGTGCACGGAACTCGAAGCGTGTCTGAGATGGCGCGCGCAGCCATTAACTTGTTACTTCAGGAACCCAATTGTGCGCCGCAGATGGCACTCAGCTCGCGCGTTGCCGAACTGGAAGCGCGTCTTCAGCTGCTTTCAAGTGAAATCAAGAGAATAAATCAAAAAAAAGCGAGTACGCGTGCCCAAAGCACGAACTCAGCCCCGATATAGTCACCCAATAGCGCTCGATCGTAATCAGATTGCACATAGTTCATCAGTAAACAGTAATCTTTCCCCTGTAAGCTACGTAGGTCCCCGTTAGGCTGCCGATAATGGCCCTGTCACCTGCTGTCACGTTGCTCACGCAGAACTTTCGCGATAAAATCTCCGCGCCACGCTTGCGCAGATATCTAATGGTTTGGGCGATCTCAGTCGCTGTATTTGCAATATCTGGAACAGGCGCCTTTTTGTTGCGCTTTGACCTGCAGATCCGTGCCGACGAGCAGGCTGATCTCCTGTGGGCACTGAGCTTCTGGATTCCCTGCAAAACGCTCGCCTTTGCAGCGTTTCGTGTCAACCGAATCTGGCGGCGATACGCCTCCCTCCCAGACCTGCTGAGAATAGGTGCCGCATTGCTCAGCAGTGCCGTCGTAAGCACTGCCGCAATAGCTGTGCTGCGGCCTTCCTTCCCTCGCTCCGTTTACATCCTTGACCTTCTTGTTAGCTTGGTGACAAGTTGCGGGTTATGTGTAGCGGAACGGTTGAGTCACCAATGGCGTGTTTCGAGACATCACGGCGAACGAACTCGCGTTCTCATTTACGGTGGAGGGTCGGCGGGGGAAAAGCTGATCAGAGACTTACGTGTCAATCCGCAATTGGGCTATGAAGTAGTTGGCGTTATTGACGACGATCCGCTCAAGATCCACGGCTCTCTTCACGGCTTCCGCATTTTAGGTAACGCTGGTAGTTTGAAGGAAATTGTAAAGCAGCGTGCGGTACGGACAGTTCTGGTAGCAATGCCATCTGCAGATGGTGGCCAGATGAGCAGGGTGCTTGAAGCATGCGAGCGTGCCGGCGCGGGCTGCAAGACGATTCCGAGCGTAAGTGAAATAGTCCAGGGCCGTGGCTTAGCGCGGCAAATCCGGGAAATCGCGCTTGAGGACCTTCTGGGTCGAACTCCAATTCGATTGGAGCAGGAATCCATTGCGGCGCTTTTGGCGCGCAGGACCGTACTCGTCACTGGAGCGGCCGGATCGATCGGATCCGAACTATGCCGTCAAATCGCTCGCTTTGACCCGGCTGCGATTGTGGCGCTCGACATCGCTGAAACGGCCTTGTATTATCTCGAACTGGAAATGCATCAGCGGTTCCCGTCGATTCCGTTCCATGCAGAAGTGGGCAGCGTGTGCGACGAGCCTCGGCTCGCCGAAATCTTCACGCGATTTTTGCCTGCGGCTGTCTTTCACGCCGCCGCCTACAAGCACGTCCCCATGATGGAGCACCACTTATTTAGCGCCGTCGAGAACAACATACTTGGGACGGCCAATGTGGCAGCCACAGCTGCTGCTTATGCGGTGGAACACTGTGTCATGATTTCCACTGATAAGGCCGTCCGGCCGACCAGTGTAATGGGTGTCACTAAGCGTGTTGCTGAAATCCTCATCAGCTCATTGGCTGGTGAAACGAGATATGTTTCAGTTCGATTTGGGAACGTGCTCGGAAGTAACGGCAGCGTCGTGCCAATTTTTAGAAAGCAGATTAGCGAAGGCGGCCCAGTCACAGTTACTCACCCGGACATGAAGCGTTACTTTATGACAATTCCGGAGGCCTCACAATTAGTATTGCAGGCGGCTGCCATGGGTCGCGGTGGGGAAATCTTTATCTTGGATATGGGCCAGCCGGTTTGTATCGCAGAACTTGCTCGCAAGCTGATTCGGCTATCGGGTCTGCGTCCGGATATCGACATTCAGATTACATACACAGGCATACGCCCGGGCGAAAAGCTCTACGAGGAACTGTCGGGCGCCGAAGAAGGAGTCCTTGCAACACATCACGAGAAGATTCGTGTTTACCAGGGACGGAGGACGCCGGAAGAAGAGATGCAGCGGCATATAACATCCCTAAGATACCTGTGCAAGGCTCGTGACCGGGAAGGCGTGCTTCGAGTGCTCAAAACGATCG
>JAFARV010000117.1 GCA_019245255.1 Acidobacteriaceae bacterium
GGCGAAAGTGGGAATCTGTATGTGGTCCGGCGCCGGTGGGACTATTTTGTAGAACACTTACTCGGGGTTGCGCCTCCGGCGGGTGTTGAGCTGAAAGAGCGAAAGGATCTAAGTCCTGAGCGCCGGCGCTAAGTTGCGGATTGGGAACGCGCCGGTTGCTGCTCGGGTTGTCCCTGAGCACGACGCTCCTGGAGGGATTCCTTCAAGGATTGGCCGGCGTATTGAATATGTTGGCGCAGGAGTTTGCAGGCGGCGGCCGTGTCGCGCTTTCGGCACAGGTCCAGAAGTTCCGCGTGCTCCCGGTTTGCGCGTTTCATACCGTGTGTAAGAAACAACTGCAGCCGCGTGTAGCGTTCACCTTTGTTGTTGATGTTCTGGATGATGTTCAGGAAGTGAGGACGATTGGCTCGGGAATATAGCTTGGAGTGGAATTGCCAGTTCAGACGGCCCCACGCAGAGACGTGTTTTTCCAGTCGCAGGTCGGTCGCAAACTTGCGAAGAATCGATGCCGCCTCGGTCAGGTCGTCTTCCGTCAACTGTGGAATGGAAGACTTCAAGACTTCCGGTTCGAGCAACGCCCGTATTCTGAATAACTCTTCCACGTCGGCAGGTGAAAGTTCGGGAACGATTGCCCCTCGGTTCGGCAGAATAGCGACCAATCCTTCCGCATCAAGTTGCCGAAGAGCTTCGCGTACGGGAATTCGGCTCACTTGGTACTGGGAAGCAATTAGATCCTGCCGCAGTAACGTGCCTTCCGCGATTTCTCCTCGTATGATTTGGTCTCTCAACTTATCAGCAACCGCCGATGTAAGTGACTGGCGAGGAATCGCAGACTCAGTTGAAACGGGCAGATCTGAGTCTCCCAAGGTGATTCCGGTTGGAGCAACTACACGGTTGAATGCGGGCTTTGAGGCAGTACTGATACGCGGCATCAGAAAGGCTTGACCATTGAATATTGTATACATACCATGGTTGCATGCTCCCGGAAAGGGTCCGCATTATTGATTCCCATACGGGCGGCGAACCCACCCGAATCGTGATGGCAGGCGGTCCGGATTTGGGTGATGGACCTCTATCTGAGCGGGTGGAGCGCTTTCGCCGCCGGTTTGACTGGTTTCGTTCTGCTGTCGTAAACGAACCCCGGGGATCGGACATTACTGTGGGAGGACTAATTTGCGCTCCGGTCGATGCGGCGTCCACCGCCGGTGTCATCTTCTTTAACAATGTAGGGTATTTGGGCATGTGCGGTCATGGCACGATCGGCCTGTTAGTGACATTGGCTCACGCAGGAAAGATTACGCCTGGAGAGCACCAGATCGAAACACCCGTTGGCGCTGTAACTGCTGTTCTCCACGACAACGGCGAGGTTACGGTCCACAACATTCAGAGCTTCCGCCGTGCCACAAACGTCGCGGTCGACATTCCCGGGCATGGAATCGTCCGTGGTGACGTTGCGTGGGGCGGAAACTGGTTCTTCCTTATTCACGAGCACGGACAGCACATTGCGTTGGAAAACGTTGAAGCATTAACCGACTTCGCGTGGCGCGTTCGGCAGGCACTCCGCCCTCAGGGCATTACCGGGGATAACGGCGCCGAAATCGACCACATTGAGCTCTTCACTTCCTCACAGAAGCCGGGCGTTGATAGCAAGAACTTTGTCCTTTGCCCCGGGAAGGCTTTCGACCGCTCTCCGTGCGGGACCGGAACCTCCGCCAAGCTCGCATGTCTTTACGCCGACGGTAAATTCGCTGAAGGTCAAATCTGGCGTCAAGAAGGCATACTCGGGACCATATTTGAAGGCCGCATATGCGTGCGCGATGGGCACGTCTATCCGACTATCAAAGGGTCTGCTTTCGTTACCTCCGAAGCAGATCTGATCTTTGATCCTCGCGACCCGTTTTGTGTGGGGATTCCGGCGTGAGTGTTCGAGTTTACGACGCCGTTGTAGTTGGGGCCGGCATCGTGGGCGCCGCTTGTGCCGATCGCTTGTCACGTGAGCACCTGAACGTCGCGATCGTTGACCGGGGCCTCGTGGGCGGTGGCGCCACCGCCGCAGGCATGGGACACATCGTGACCATGGACGACTCGGAAGCGCAGTTTGCTCTAACGCGCTTTTCGCAACAGCTTTGGATTGAATTACGGCCGGAATTACCGGCTGACGTCGAATACCGGCAGTGTGGCACGTTGTGGGTCGCGGCCGACGAGCCGGAAATGCAGGAGGTGATCCGAAAACATCGCTACTACGGAGAGCGCGGTGTGGCCACATCCATCCTTACTCGCATGGAACTCGCCGAACTTGAACCAAAACTGCGGCCGGATATGGCGGGAGCACTCCTTGTACCCGAAGATGCTGTGATTTATCCCCCGTGTGCTGCTCGTTTCGTTGTGGCGCGCGCTGAACAACATGGCGCCGAGACATTTCTGGGCGGAACAGTTGAACGAATTGACAATGGCTCCGTCCTTCTGACCAATGGAACGCGATTCTCGGCCGGCATTGTCGTGAACGCAGCCGGTATCGCCGCGCCCGCTCTGACTTCAACTCTCGACATCAAGCCGCGCAAAGGCCACCTTGTTATCACCGATCGCTATCCCGATTTTGTGCGGCATCAAATTGTGGAACTCGGATATCTGAAGAGCGCTCACTCGGTGACAGCGGATTCAGTCGCGTTTAATGTTCAGCCGCGTGCCACCGGACAGATGCTGATTGGCTCCTCGCGGCAGTATGGCGCCGATCACAGCCAGGTCGATGACATCATTTTGAGCCGCATGCTCCGGAGGGCATTTGAATACATCCCCGGCCTCGCTCGTACGTCTGCGCTCCGCGCATGGACGGGGTTCCGTGCTGCCACGCCGGACAAACTTCCTCTCATCGGACCGTGGCCGGAAGATCGACGCTTGTTGCTCGCCACCGGGCATGAAGGCCTCGGGATTACAACCTCGCTCGGAACAGCAGCTCTTCTCGCCGATCATGTAGTCGGGAGAACCCCGCGCATTCAGCCCGAGCCCTTCCTACCTGCGCGCACTTTTCTAGAGCATGTCCATGCCTGACCAAGTGCAGCTACGTGTTGATGGTAAGGCCGTCACAGTTCCCGCTGGAGCTACTGTCGCGGTTGCAGTCGCACTCGCGGCAGGCTTTTGCCGTCGATCTATTACCGGCGAGCCTCGCGGGCCGGTGTGCGGCATGGGCATCTGTTTCGAATGTCGCGTGATGATCAACGGAGAGCCGCATTGTCGCAGTTGTCAGATTCTCGCCGAAGCAAATATGGACGTGCGAACCAATGGCTGAAACGATGCGAAGGAACTTCGACGTTTTGGTAGTGGGCGCCGGACCGGCTGGTTTGGCTGCAGCCACCTCGGCCGCGCGTGTAGGAGCGAAGGTCGGAGTAGTGGACGACAATCCCGCTGTTGGCGGCCAAATCTGGCGCGGTGAAGTATCGAAAGCGACTTCCGATGCATCGAACTGGGCCGCTAAACTTCACAGTCTTGGAGTGGAAGTTATTTGCGGTGCACAGATCGTGCATCACGACATCGCATCGCGCGTTCTATTTGCCGAAACTCGCTTTGCGCTTCTCGAGATCCGTTTTTCCAAACTGATTCTGGCCACCGGCGCGCGCGAGCGGCTGCTGCCTTTTCCGGGATGGACTCTTCCCAACGTAATGGCTGCCGGAGGACTGCAGGCCATGGTCAAGTCAGGTCTTCCGATTTCTGGGAAGCGCGTCGTCGTTGCCGGCAGCGGACCGTTGCTTCTGGCCGTCGCCGCATATCTTCGCGCACACGGCGCCAAGGTCCTCGCCATTTGTGAACAGGCCTCGTGGAACTCCCTTGCAAGCTTCGCTTCGGGCTTGTTGTCCCACCCCGGAAAGCTTCGGCAGGCGCTCATTCTTCAGCGGCAGCTTCTCGGAATTCCTTTCTGGACGAATAGCTGGCCGGTCCGGGCTCTCGGCCGCGAAGCACTGGAACGTATCATCATTTCTCGAAACGGTACACAACGCGAAATTTCTTGCGACTATCTGGCCTGTGGTTTCCACCTTGTTCCGAATGTCGAGTTGGCTTCCCTGCTCGGCTGCGCTCTCGAAGGCGGTTGCGTCCGCGTGGACGACGCTCAACAAACCTCGGTAGCGGGTGTCTTTTGCGCGGGAGAGCCGACTGGGATCGGTGGATTGGAACTTGCTCTTATCGAAGGGCAAATCGCCGGAATCGCGGCGGCAGGTAAGAGCGAACGTTTGCGAGAACTCCGGGGTCGTCGCCGGAAAGCGCAACAGTTTGCTCGTCGTCTTGAGAAAGCTTTCAAGCTGAGACCGGAATTGAAGACCCTGCCAGACTCCGGCACCATTGTCTGCCGATGTGAAGATGTCACCCACGCTCGCCTGGCTCGACATAGCTCATGGCGCGATGCCAAGAATCAGACGCGCTGCGGTATGGGGCCGTGCCAAGGCCGCATTTGTGGCCCCGCTACTCAGTTTCTATTCGACTGGGATCCCGGATCTGTCCGGCCGCCTCTCTTCCCAACTCGAGTCGAAAGCCTGGCGTCGGTATCGTACATCGCGCCGGCCGAGCACAGCCAACTTACAGGAGAACGTCAATGATTTGGAAAGGTGTGATGCCCGCCATCACCACCAGCTTCGATGAGAATTACCGAGTCAACCATGACTTTATGAAGGAACACTGCCGCTGGCTCCTCGAGAACGGTTGCAGTGGCATAGTGGCGCTAGGCTCTCTTGGCGAAGGGGCGACGCTCACGTTTGATGAGAAAGGCGAGATTCTTCGCAGTTGCCGCGATGCGGTGCGCGGTCGTGCTCCTCTAGTAGCTGCCATCTCGGCGCTTTCTACGGCGGAAGCAGTCGCGCTCGCAAAGGCCGCTGCCGCCAGTCAGTGCGACGGACTCATGGTTCTGCCCCCCTACGTCTACGAAGGCGACTGGCGGGAGATGAAGGCTCACATAGCGGCAGTTTTCAAGGCCACCCCGCTCTCGTGCATGCTCTACAACAATCCCGTGGCGTACGGGACTGATTTCACTCCTGAGCAGATACAGGAACTTGCGGCAGAGCACGAAAATTTTCATTCCGTTAAGGAATCGAGCACCGACGCCCGGCGTGTTTCCGCAATTCGTGCCCTGCTTCGAGATCGTTTGGAAATCTTTGTCGGAGTGGATGACGCGATTGTAGAAGCGGTCGGAGTTGGTGCGAGCGGTTGGATTGCAGGACTGGCGAATGCGCTGCCCCGAGAGTCCGTTGAGCTGTTCAACCTGGCCGTCAAAAGCGAGCGAGAAAAGGCCTTCGAGCTCTATCGTTGGTTTCTCCCTCTCCTACGCCTGGATACTGTTGTGAAGTTTGTTCAAATGATCAAACTCGTGCAAACCGAGGTCGGAATGGGCAATCCGCGCGTACGTCCGCCGCGTCTTGAGTTAGTCGGACCCGAGTTAGAGCACGTGAAGGCGATTGTTCACGAAGCGCTGAGCACTCGTCCCGAGGAGTGTATGACACCCTCTCTCATCCGAACCAAGTAATCCCAAATTTTCGAGCTAAGCCGTGACTACCAAACAGCGATCCATCTCGCTCCGCGCGCGCCTCGCCATCTCACTTATCGCCTGCACATCGCTAGTCCCCATACACGCGGCGGACCGTACAGCAGTCGAAGCGGACACAGTTTCCAAGCAAACTGTTGACGAATCGAACAGCCCCATGCGTCGTCTGATTGAGCGGTTTACGGAGGATCGGGCCGCACTAACCCGCTATTACGACATTCGTATGGCGGACGACCGCCATCAACGCTTCCGTCGCTTTTATCAGGATTGGGAAGCATGCCTGGCGGCGGTGAACTTTGATGGTCTGAATCAGGACGGCAAGGTCGATTATGTCCTATTCCGCAATTTCCTCGATCATGCGTTGCGGCAACTTGACTTTGAAGCTGCACAGGATGCGGCCTCGGCTTCATACATTCCTTTTGCCTCCACCATCATTGGTCTCGAAGAAGATCGTCGTGCCGGTCATGCAGTGGATCCGCGGAAAACCGCGGCGATTCTTTCCCAACTGCAGCAACAGGTTGAGACACTCCAAAAGGAAGAGTCCAAAGATCCTGCCAACGTCGGGTCTGCAATACCTCAGAAAACAAGAATCACCGCGAATCACGCGGCTGATCAGGTCGAGGCGCTTCGCCGCACGCTTCACCATTGGTACGCGTTCTACGAAAATTACGATCCGCTGTTTACATGGTGGAACACCGAGACTTACCGACGAACTGATTCGGCACTGGATGAGTACGAACGATTCCTTCGTCAGAAAATCGCTGGCGTCAAGGGCGCGGGGTCAAAGGAATCAACGGCTCAAACTCCTTCAGGCAATGCGGGGCCCGATGCCAGCGAGGACACCTTCAATCTGCACGCGATCCGGGCAGCTAAAGCCGGAGATACCAGCGACATCATCGGCAATCCCATCGGGCGTGACCGTTTGCTTGAGGACCTTGCGTACGAGATGATCCCTTATTCGCCGGAAGAGCTGATTGATGTCGCCAACCGCGAGTTTGCGTGGTGTGAGAAGGAGATGCGCCGCGCCTCAAACGAAATGGGATTCGGAGACGATTGGAAAAAGGCTCTCGAAAAAGTGAAAACCATGTATGTTGAACCCGGCAAGCAGCCGCAGCTCATTCGAGAGCTTGAGCATGAGGCGGAAGCCTTTGTCGACCAGCATGACCTCGTCACTATTCCGCCTCTGGCTCGCGAAACCTGGCGCATGCAGATGATGTCACCGGAACGCCAGCTCATCAATCCGTTCTTTACCGGAGGGGACACAATCAGCGTTTCTTATCCCACTGAGGAAATGACGTACGAACAGAAGATGATGAGCATGCGCGGAAACAATATTCCCTTCTCACGTGCGACGGTCTTCCACGAACTTATCCCCGGTCACGAATTGCAGCTCTTCATGGCTGACCGTTATCATGCCTACCGAAGAAATCTTGGTTCAACTCCGTTCGCAATAGAAGGTTGGGCGCTGTACTGGGAGCTTCTGTTTTGGGATATGAAGTTTCAGAAGACTCCCGAAGATCGAGTGGGAGCGCTGTTCTGGCGAATGCATCGTTGCGCCCGCATAATCTTCTCGCTCAGCTTTCACCTCGGGAAAATGACGCCCGATGAGTGTGTGAATTTTCTTGTGGATCGCGTCGGGCATGAGCGTGAGAATGCCATTGCGGAAGTGCGTAGATCGGTCGCCGGTCAGGACGAGCCGCTCTATCAAGCGGCTTATCTGTTAGGAGGCATGCAAATGTATTCACTCCGCACGGCTTTGGTCGGATCCGGGCAAATGACAAACCGCCAGTTCAACGATGCCGTTCTCAAAGAAAACATGATGCCTATCGAGCTGATTCGTGC
>JAFARV010000133.1 GCA_019245255.1 Acidobacteriaceae bacterium
ACTGGGGATCGAGACCCTGCCACCACTGCTCCTTGCCTTCCTGGCTCGTCATGGCGCCGTCATAGGGAACGCCAGCCATTGGACCAGAGTTATCGGCGCCATGGGAAGGTTGAAACCACCACCAGTTCCGTGCCTGATGTACCGTGACTCCAAACCGCAAGCCCTGCTTTCGCGCTGCCGCTGCCCACGTGCCAACTACATCGCGATGCGGTCCAATTGCCGTAGCATTCCACGGCTGATGCTTTGAATGCCACGAGTCAAAGTTGTCGTGATGATTCGCAAGCGCGACAAAGATTCTCGCACCCGCGTTCTTGTAGCGCGTAATCAGTTCGTCGGGCTGCCAATTCAGCAGCGTCCACTGTGCACACAGGTCTTTGTATCCGAAGCGCGACGGTGGCCCATAGTGATCTGTGTGGTACTTGTTCTGCCTTGAGCCCTGCATGTACATGTTGCGCGCGTACCAATCGCCTGCCTCGGGCACGCATTGCGGGCTCCAGTGCGCCCAGATGCCGAACTTGGCATCGCGGTACCACTCGGGCGCTTCATACTGCATCAGGGAATCCCATGTGGGCTTATAGGCACCTTCGCCAGCAAGGTTGGGAATCGGTGACTCGAGACGTACGTTGTCCCACCATCCGCTTGGCAGAGGCACCTTTGTCGGATCACCGCCGGCGGGCTTCCACGGCGCGTCATCTCCTTTAGCTTCGACGATTCTGTCGCCGCTCACGCGATAAAAGACCCGTTTCTCGGGAGGCAACGCACAGAACTCGGCGTAGTCTTGCGTGTAGTGTGCCAATCCCGCCGGCAACTGTAGATTCTGGTTGTCTTGTGCAGTCTGCCCACTTATCGGCGCGCCCTTCGATGCGGTCGTTATAGCAAGAAGCTTGCAGAAATCTCGTCGTCGCATAACTGGTGTCTCAGGTCCCTCGCGCTTTGTCAATCTGACGAATCACACTCTGCGGTAAGTCAATCGGCCACCCGAACGAGAATCTTACTGAACCGGGCCGGGTCCGCGCTCCAGTCCCGCAAAGCGTCACCCGCGTGCTCGAGCGGAACAGTCCTGCTGATGACAGCTTGAACCGGGAACTCGCGTGCTTCAAGCATCGCGATGACAGCACGGAAATCATCGGGCAGCGCGTTTCTTGACCCGAGGATATCGAGCTCCTTCTGGACAAAGAAACGTGTTTCGTAACAGACAGGCTCTTTCGCGTAGCCGATGTATACAACCCTGCCGCAGAACGCGGTCTCGTCGACCGCTGCACGAAACGTTAACGGGAGTCCTATTGCCTCAATGGATACATTAGGGCCAACTCCATTTGTGAGTTCCTGAAGCCGCTCGTGTAGCGGCTCTCGATTGGAGTTGATTGTGAACTTTGCACCTGCCGCCGCTGCCAACGAGAGCTTCGCGTCATCGACATCGATTCCGATCACAATTGCGCGCCGCCTGGCCGCCCCGGAAATCGCGCCCAGTCCGACGCCTCCAGAGCCAAAAACTGCTACGGTGTCGCCGCTGCGTACGCGGCCTCTCGCGACGGCATGAAACCCGATTGTCAGAGGTTCGACGAGCGCAAGCTCCTCTAAGCCGAGCGTCGGAGCGTAGAAGATCCTTTCGCGCGATACCGCAATGAATTCCGCAAGCGCGCCATCACGCTGCACTCCGAAAGTCTGGTTGGATTGGCACGCGTTCGCTCGCCCGGCCAGACATGCCGAGCACCAACCGCAATTCGTATAGGGCGAAACGGTCACCTGCGTTCCGGGCGGCAGGTCAGAGGAGCCCTGGGCGTCTTCAACGCTGGCAGCGATTTCGTGTCCGAGAATGCGAGGATAGCTGACCAGCGGGTTTTTTCCCCTGAATGTATTCAGGTCGGAGCCGCACATGCCAACCATCTGAACGCGTAAAAGAAGCTCTCCAGGCTCTGGTTGAGGTTCCGGCACTTCTACTACCGCGACTTCGCCCGGCGCGGTAATCTGAAGCGCCTTCATTGCAATTGCTCCTGTTTTTCGTGCAAACGCAATGGATCGGCATTCTGAGCAAGCCCGGAAGGCCAAACCACGTTCTTAGCTGGAGCAACTACCTGCTCGATCTCGAGTCGCAAACCGGGATCAATCTCGAAATCAATAGCTTTCAAATTGGCATCGACGTGTGTACGGTTGGACATTCCAATCAGCGTGGACGCAACATAAGGGTGCTCGATACAAAACCTAAGGGCGACAACAGCTGGATCCAATCCGCGGTTCTTACATAAGTCGGCGACTTCGAGTGCCACCCGCCGTACATTCATTGGCGCGGGATGCCATTCAGGTACCGCAGACCCCGAAAGTAAGTTCATGTGTAACGGTGACGCGTTGATCAGACCGATCCCATTCGCCTGTGCAAAAGGGGTGAGATAAATGTCGAGGTCCGTAATGAGTAAGTTGTAATGACAATAGGAGAGAAGCGTGTCAACTCGCTCGCGTTCTGCGGCGAACGCGAGCATCTGGAGCGGATAGCCGGTTAGGCCGATATACCGGGCCTTTCCTGAACGTTGAATTTCGCGAAGTGCAGGAATCGTCTCACAGACGATCTGCTCAATCTCCCCAAACTCGATATCGTGGACTTGAAGAAGATCGACGTAATCTGTCTGTAGCCTGGACAGCGATTCGTCAATACTGCGCTTTACGCGCTCTGCGGAAAAATTGAATGAAGTCGCGCCATAACGGCCGCATTTCGTTGCGACGATAACTTTACTGCGGATCCCGGAGAGCGCTTTTCCGAGGCGCTCCTCTGCCAGCGTATTCCCGTAATACGGCGATACGTCGAAGAAGTTGATGCCCAGATCGACTGCGCGATGGACTGCGCGTATACCTTCGGCCGGATCCGTCGGTCCAAAAACATCTCCGAGCGGAGACGCGCCGAAACCTATTTGCGAGACGGACACACCGGTGTTACCCAGCGTTCGATACAGCATGCCATGGTCAGATTGCCACACCCAAAGCCGGCTGTCAATCAGAAAGCGTTAAAGTTAACGTCGATTACGGCCGGCCCGCTTGAACGGTGCTTCGCATGCTCGACTGGCGTACCACAAGCTGGGGCGGAATGATGATCTGCTTCGGACGTTGCGGCGTTTTTGCCTGCACAAGCGACAACGCGAGTTCGGCGGAACGGCTGCCGAGCAAAGCACTGTCCTGGTCGATCGAGCTAAGAGGCACACGAAGCGCCCCAGCATAGCGAACGTTTCCCGCGCCGATGATGCAGATGTCTTCGGGTATTCGAAGCCCCGCTTCCAGAATGGCATCCATCACACCCATCGCAAGCGGATCATTATTGCAAAAAATCCCGTCCGGGATGGAAGTGAGAGCAAGTAGTTCCTTGGCTGCTTTATAGCCGGTCACATCGCCTGCATCGTCATAATGGGGCCGGCACACGATGTACTCATTGGAAATTGGAAGACCAGCGGACGTCAATGCGCCTCGGAACCCTTCGAGACGCTCGATAGCCGTGCTTACGTGTTCACCACCGATATACGCCAGGCGCTTGCACCCGTTCTCAAGCAAATGCGTGGTTGCCATCCGGCCAATTGCGACGTCGTCTGATCCTACGAAGTTTGCGGGAAGGCCGTTGAACTTCCGGTCAACCAGCACGTACGGACGCTGTTGCTCTTCGATCTTGCGGAAGCTCTCGACAGTCCACTGTGTAGATGCGATCAGGAGTCCGTCGAGCCGCCGTGCGAGCATCTGCCCGATCTCCTGACGTTCCAGATCGGGATCCTCCTCAGAAGATGCAATCACAAGGCCATAGCCTCTGTTCCGGAGTACTGAAGAAACCCCTTTGGCTACCTGTGCGAAGAACGGGTGAACAAGGTCAGGGACGACTAACCCCATCAGATGGCTTCGTCCGGTAACCAGCGCCCGGGCCGCGAGATTCGGCTGGTAGTTCAACTCCTTCATGCGTTTGAGGACGCGATCGCGTGTTTCCGTGCTGATGTCCTCGTGATTGCGCAGGACCTTTGAGACCGTAACCACTGACACGCCGAGGTCGCGTGCGATGTCCTTCAGGCGAACTGCCACGTGGATAATTATTGCAAGAAACCGAGGCAGCAACAAGAAGCGTCAATGCACAGGCGTTTCAGTTATCGCTAACTGATATGATCTCCGGGAAACGGAATGATTGATCTAAGACAAACGCCCACTCTCGTTTTCGTTGTTTTTGCCAGTGGCTTGGCGCTAGCGCAATCGCCGGACGCCGACGACCTCGTCTGGCAGAAGGCAATTCAGAAGTACGAGGGACAACGTCAACGCCTATTGAAGCAGGTGGACGAAAAAGCAGATACCGGCCCGTTCAAGCCGACTTGGGATTCGCTCAAGCAATACCAGATCCCAACTTGGTATCAGGACGCGAAATTCGGCATTTTTATTCACTGGGGCCTATATTCCGTCCCGGCATTCGACAACGAATGGTATCCGCGGAATATGTACATGCAGGGGAGCAAGGCTTTCAAGCATCACGTCGCGACCTATGGCCCACAGACCAGGTTCGGCTATAAGGACTTTATCCCGGAGTTTAAGGCCGCACAATTTGACGCAAAGGCATGGGCCGATCTATTCCGCCGCGCCGGGGCCAAATTTGTGGTTCCGGTTGCGGAGCACCATGACGGTTTCGCGATGTACGACTCGGATCTGAGCGATTGGACGGCTAAGAAAATGGGTCCGCATCGCGATGTCGTCGGTGAATTGGCGGCTGCGGTCCGCGCAGCAGGTCTTCACTTCGGAGTATCCAGTCACCGTGCTGAACTTATTTCTTCATGAGTGGCGGCAGGAAGTTCCCTTCAGATGTTCAGGACCCGCAATATGCTGCTTTCTATGGCCCGGCGCATCCCGGGCCAGATTTTCCGAACAAATTTGCCGGCCACCCTGATCCGGCGTATCTGGATGAATGGTTGGCTCGCACCGCTGAGATAGTGACGAAATACCACCCCGAGGTTTTGTGGTTCGATTGGTGGATTAACACGCAGGAGTTTCAGCCGTATCTCAAACGGCTTGGCGCCTTCTACTACAACGACGCAGCTAAGAACGGTTATCCTGCCGCAATTAATTACAAGTTCAGCGCATTCCCGGATGGCTCAGCCGTGTTGGACATCGAGCGTGGCCAACTTGAGACGGGGCGCAAACTTCTTTGGCAGACCGACACTTCTATCAGCGTCAAATCCTGGGGTTACATTGAAGGAGATACATTCCGCTCGCCCGAGTCTCTGATTCAGCAGCTTATCGACATTGTAAGCAAGAATGGCTGTCTGCTGCTTAATATCGGGCCTAAGTCGGACGGAACGATTCCAGCGCAAGCTCAGCAGATTTTACTGGACATGGGCCGGTGGTTAGACGCGAACGGTGAGGCTATTTACGGTACCCGTCCATGGAAGGTGTACGGAGAGGGACCGACACAAGTAAAGGGCGGCTCATTCAACGACACGGCTACGAAGGGATACACTGCCCAGGACATTCGCTTCACTACGAAGGGAGATACGCTGTACGCGATTGTAATGGCCTGGCCGGATGACGGCAAACTTACGATAAAGTCCCTCGCCCAGGGCGGGCTGAATGCTCAGCGCAGCATAGGTTCGGTGAAACTGCTCGGCTCTGATTCGGCTG
>JAFARV010000273.1 GCA_019245255.1 Acidobacteriaceae bacterium
TCCATGCCGATCTCGGCAGCATGCTCAATTGCTTCGTTCGACCCCTCCAGGTCGGCTGCAAGACCCGCGGCAGCCATCGAACAGGCCACGCCAACTTCACCCTGACAGCCAACCTCAGCGCCCGAAATCGACGCATTCTCCTTGTAAAGAATTCCGATGGCCCCCGCCGTCAGAAGGTAACGAATAATACCGTCCTCATTCGCACCCGGAATGAATTGCATGTAATAGCGGCCCACAGCGGGAATCAGCCCCGCCGCTCCGTTCGTCGGAGCCGTCACCACGCGGCCGCCTGCGGCGTTTTCTTCATTGACAGCCATTGCAAACGCGTTCACCCAGTCCATCGCATCCAGCGCGTCGGCGTGCGCACGCGCTTGAATGCGGGCCACAACTCGCCTGGCCCTGCGGCGCACGTTAAGTCCACCTGGAAGAATTCCTTCTGATTGCAGACCTCGATCCACACAATCGCTCATCACCTGCCAGATGCGGCGTATGGCGGAGAGAACTTCGGCTTCGGGACGTAATGTTAATTCGTTTGAAAGAACAACCTGCCAGATGGCCAGTCCATGGCTATTCGCTTGTACGAGAAGCTCCGCGCCGCTCGAGAACGGATACGGCACCGGAAGCGGTGCGGCTTCCGAATGAGTGCGTTCGCCTTCCTTCCGAATAAAGCCGCCCCCGATTGAGTAGTAAACAGCCTCGTGCAGCGCCCGCTCGCCCGAATCGAAAGCCCGGAAACGCATCCCGTTCGGGTGACCTGGCAGCGTCTGATCTCGATGGAAAAGCAGGTCGCGCGCCTCGATGAACTCAACTTCTTTCCTTCCGGCGAGCGGGAGCAGTTGCCGCGTGCGAATCCTCTCGACGATCTCTCCGACCGCCGCGGGCTCCGTACGTTCGGGTGTCTCGCCGCACAGCCCCAGCAGGATTGCACGATCAGTCGCGTGACCGATCCCGGTTAGCGCAAGTGAGCCGTAAAGTTCGGCACAGACCCGTGTCAGCCGATCGAATACCACGGCCTCCTGGAGTTCGTTCACCCAACGTCCGGCAGCGCGCATCGGCCCGACGGTGTGTGAACTGGACGGCCCGATTCCGATCTTGAATATTTCGAAGATGCTCGTCCGCATAGAGTGACTTGCTTAACGGTCTTACGCTGATTGGGCTCCCGAGCACATCATATTCAACCGATCGAGGCTTCCGGCCAAAGTTCGACGCGAAATTCTGTCCCGAACGCCGTATCCTTTTCTCTCTGCGGCGGCAATAGACAATGAAGCCGATGACGGAGCACGACTTCCGAGCGCTATTCGCGCAGCACAAAAACACCGTCTACCAATTCGCCTGGCGCATGACAAATTGTCCCGCGACGGCCGAAGACATCGTGCAAGAAGTCTTCCTGACTTTGTGGCGCGGCGAAGCGGAAGTGGATCCCGCACGCGGCTCCTCCCGAGCGCTGCTCCTCGGCATGGCGCGTCACTTCGCGTGGCGCCACTGCCGTCAAGACCGCCGCTGGACCGTGTTTGAGGACGATACCGCCATAACGGAACCGCTCGCCCTCGATTCGCTCGATTTGCAAGCTGCGGTCTCGCACGCCGTAGCGCAGTTACCGGCGCTTCAGCGCGAAGCTCTTATCCTCGCGACGTATAGCGAACTGTCGCTCCAGGAGATTGCCGAGGCGTCGCACGCTGAACTCGGAACCATAAAAGCGCGCCTGCATCGTGCTCGGGAGAACCTGAAACGCCTGCTAGCCAACTATAAGCCCATCCGGGAATTGACGCGGAGAGACTATGGAACCTCTGAATGATCGTGAACTCGACGAGCTACTGAGTCGATGGCAAGCTCCATCGGCGCCCGGCACACTGGAGCGGCGGCTAACGCAAGCATGCCTGACGCCGTGGTGGCGATGGCTCTTAACGGGCACTGTTCGCGTGCCGGTTCCCCTGACACTCCTAAGCATTGCGGCGTTCATCGCGATGTTTGCAATCGCCATCTATCGCGGACCGCAGAATCATGGGCGCACCGCCTCGGTCGGTGAGTTCCGCCCCGTCAAAGAGGTGCAAGTACAAATCATCAGGAGCAGTTATGAG
>JAFARV010000337.1 GCA_019245255.1 Acidobacteriaceae bacterium
GGCCGCGGGCAGCTTACCGCCGTTCGTCAGCAGTTGTGCATTGCCGATAAGATCCACACGCTCCGGCGCAGCAAGACGGTGTTGCACATCACCCTCGGTGAGGCTGGTCAGCAGCTTGTGTTCGTAATCGACGAGGTAGTATCCCACTGCATTGTTGTTTGCATCTATCGATGCGGGACACGATTTCGTCTTCAAACTCCAATCCATAGTTTTCCGGGTCATCAGAGTGCATTCGCTCTCTTCGCCACTGCCGGTGCCGAATGCTGCACAAACTGGAATCTGCCACAACTGCTCGTTATCTGCCTTTGTTCCGAGCGGCAGATAGCGCTGCTGCGATAAGTGAAGCACGGGCGCATTCCCGTTGCACTCAAGCGCAATAGAAAGCAGCGGCACGCCGGCTTGGTTCAGGAATGTGGAGAACGGCTGAGTGACATTCTTACCTGCAGCGCTGCTGATGGAATCCAGGAACTCAGGAGCCGTCGCATTCTTGAACGCATACTGTTTGAGGTACGATTGCACTCCCTTCCGAAACTGCTCCGGACCCGTCCAGGTTTCGAACATTCGGATAACAGAAGCACCCTTTTGGTAGGTGATCTCATCGAAAGCGTTGCTGATGTCGTCCTTGGATTTTATTTCCTGCCGGACCTTGCGCGCGGTGACAAGGCTGTCAGACTGCTCGGCTCGGATCTTGGACTCCATAACATCTTCTACTCGCGTCTTCCATTCCGGCTTCCACTCCGCCAGGATCTTTTGTTCCATCCACGTTGCAAAGGCTTCGTTCAGCCAAATATCGTTCCACCAGGCCGTAGTCACCAAATCGCCGAACCATTGATGCGCCAACTCGTGCGCGGCCACAGACGCGTATTCGCGACGCCGCGTTTCTGTGTCGCGCTCCGGATTCGCCAGGATGAGTGTCTGCCCATACGTCACCATGCCCGCGTTTTCCATAGCGCCGAATCCAAATGTGACCGGAATGGCGACTTCGTCCGACTTCTCGTACGGATACGGAATGCCGAAATAGTTCTCGAGCCGCGTCAGGATGGTTGCGGTAACCTCCGCTGCATATTTTGCTTCAGCCGCATGGCCTTTCGGCGTTACGATGCGCACCGGAACGTGATTCCGTCCAGCAGTACCGGCGGGCACAAAATCGAAATCCCCGACGGCGAACGCAACCAGATAGCTCGGCAATGGCTTGGTCTCGCGGAATGCAACGGTTTTGCGGTCGCCATTAGTAGCTTGATTGGCGATTGGGGTGTTACTGACGGCCGAGTACTGCGGCGGGATGTTCAACGTAACCTGCCAGGGGACCTTGTACGACGGCTCGTCGAAGCACGGGAAAGCGCCGCGCGCATCTGTCGACTCAAACTGCGTGAAGAAGTACTTGTTCCCGTTATCTTCCATCGCGAACACGCCGGAGCTATCCTGCTGCCGCACGTGACCCGTGTAAGAAATTCGCAGTTCTCCGTTGCCGGCCGGAATCTGCGAGTCAAAATGTAGGACCAAAAAATCCTTGCCGCTGGGCGCCGCTTTTGCCTGATACGTTTTTCCGCTGGCGGTGAGTTGTGCGCTCTGCACGTCGATTTGGGCCCCGTTCAGCCAGAGTGTGTCGATCGGCTGCTTAATCGTGGTCTGGATTGAAATGTTGCCCGAGAACGTCGGTTTTGCGGGGTCCAGCGTAAGATCGACTTTGTAATTCAGCGGCGCAGCCGTGTCCGGTAGCCTCAAAGTTGGAGCTTCTTGTGCGTAGAGTGATAAGGCGAACAAAGCGCAGATGAATCCAACCAGGCGGCTCATGATCTGAGTATAAAGATGGTTGAAGACACCGGATGTTCCTTGCCCGGCCGAGCATCTCCGAGGGTGCTTCAGCCGTTGTCAAGATCAAAACGGCGGAGCACGGCCGATCGTTTCCGGATAGCCCGTCGCGTGTTGGAATCGCCATTCACGTAAGGCGTGAGAAACGCCGGTTTGAATTCGGGAAATCCACTCCCATTGCAAAACAAACGAACAAGCCGAAGACGATCGCAGGC
>JAFARV010000627.1 GCA_019245255.1 Acidobacteriaceae bacterium
TATTTCTTCGTGAACTGCGAGTCGGCACCGGACATCGGCACCACGAAATGCAACGGTTGGATGCATTCGCACTCAATTGTTATCCGCACCTCGGAATGAAAAGGGTCTGTTACGAGATAAAGGTGTCACGAGGCGATTTTCTCAGCGAGCGGAAGAGGCCACTGAAACGGCGCATAGGAATGCGATTTTCGAATGAATTTTATTTCGTAACTCCGGGAGGAATGCTCGGGATCGAAGAAATACCTTCCGATTGCGGCCTGATTGAGATCGGAAAGGCTGAGAGTGAGGATTCCCAACGCTTCATCCGCAGACAGGACGGATTTTTTCACATTGACCCAATCACGCACTCGTACTGCGTCGTTACCGTTCCCGCTCCCTGGCGCGATACACCCGGACCGACCTGGCAGTTTGTTGCGTCGACACTTCGCAACCAAAGACGTGCTCTGCAAGAGAAGCCACTACCACCACCGAAGCAGCACAAACTCGACTTCGGCTGCTGAGGCCATCGTAGGCGAGTGGCGATATTACTTTCGTACAAACTCAAGCACGCGTGGATTTTCATAGAGCGCTGGGTTTCTCAACTGAAAGCCTTGGACGACGAGCGGGCGCGAAAGGGTATTCCGCTGTTGCTCTCGATCTCGAAGATACGGGCTGATGGCTAGCTCAACGCCTGCAGAACGAGAGAGCGTAGATGCATCACAGATTCTCGAGGACAGTTCCGGGCGGAAGAAAGAGTAATAATCGAGGGACTCGGCCGGTAATGCGATAACACAGGCTCCGGTTTTTGCGCGGTCCCACATCAGATCGGCCGCCGCTTTCCAATTCTCACGAGGTTTTGTAAACCAGCGGACGTCGTAGCCGAGGTTGAGCAGAATGAGAGCTGCCGTGAGAATTTTCCACCGGGGCAGTTGCAGATCTTCAAACACCGGAGTAGCGAGAATCACGAACGCGGGCAACACGAAAATCATTTGCCGTATCGCATAGAAATAATCGAAGCAGGCATCAGCCGCGATGACCAGACAAACAGGAACTATCGCGCCACACGCCCAGAAGATTGTGTCCGGCCGGAGTTTGCGGCGGCCTTTTACGGCGAGAATGATGGAAACCAAGAGCAGCGCAGTGCCAACATAGCCAGTTCCGAGTAGTTCACGGAAGACGACGAGCGGAAGCTTCGCCTGCCAATGGAAATGTAGTTCGCTGGCTGCTATCTCGGTTTGCCAATACCTGTGAGACTGAAAATACCAGGGAGCATACGCCGCCGCCGCGATGAACAAACAAAACAGAAACGGCCACAGCCGCGCACGTCTTCTTACAACAGAGTAGAAGGCATGCGACACCGCCACAAAGACAACGAACGGCTGTGTGTATAGACCGGCGAGAAGTAAAACCAAGTAGATGAGTAAGTCTCTCAAGTGCAACCGAGGGCTACCGAGAATGTCCATGCCCTTCACAGTCAGCCAAATCGCCAAGCAGAGTACCTGCCCATATGGCCGTGCTTCTGTCGCATAGCGTAACTGGAGCGGGAGCGTTGCGAAAACGATCAGCGGCCAATAAGTGTTATTGAGTCCCGCCCGCTCTGCCAGTTTCACCATGCCCAGGTAAGCAGCAATGCTCGCGATGGCTGCAGGTAAACGAGCGGACCAGACCGAGTAACCCAGTAACTTCATCGTGAGGAACTGCTCAATCGGGACCAATGGCGACTGCCCGGCGGAGTGAGTCGCATAACCGTTTATGAGCGTCGTCCAGTTGGAGCGCGTCGCAAGCAGTTGCAGAATTTCGTCGAGCCACAGGGACTGGAATGGCAGGATCGAAAGAATGAAGACGCTGTAAACAATAAGAAACCAGGGTAACCGCCAAGAGCTGCTAGTGTTTTGCATGCGAGATGGCCGGTCGTAAATTCAGTGCGACTGGTTTACGGCTCCGTAATGATAACGTCCAGCGTTCTGGGGCCGTGCACACCCTTGACGCGCGTCATCTCAATGTCGGAAGTAGCGGAAGGGCCTGAGATGGTTGTGATGGGCGAGGTAGCGAACTCGGTTGCTGCTTGAATACCTTCCGGTACCGAGGCGACGATTTGCGACTGCCGGACGACGCACAGGTGATAATCGGGCAGTAGTGTGAGCGCTCGCCGTCCGTCTGCGCCGGAGTGCCGAAGTACGATGGTTCCGGTTTCGGCAATTGCAGCGGCGCAGCCGGTTAGTACACCTTCGGCACCATCTAGCGCCTGATAAGAAAGGCCATTGTCGAGCGTGAATGTGCATTCGTCAGGCAACCATGTTCGCGGAAATCCATCCGGTATCACCAATGCTGTTTTCCCTGCATTGCGCATTGCGAGAGCAATAGAGTCAGCAATCTGATCGCTGGAACAGTGGTAGACCCTTGAGCCGTAGTCGCGCAGACGATCTTCGAATAATTCAATACGGCTGCGCACATCGAGTGCGCTCGCGCGGCGGTATTCGCGGGGGCAACTCTCATAGGTGATCTGCGGGCTTCGAGCGAGGGCATCGCGTATGCGCGTAAGGATCACCTGCTTCGCAATGCTCATTTACTCTGGTCCCGTTCGGCCCACCACTGACGGAAGGACTGTTTCGGAATCGGTTTGAGATCCCGCACTGCGGTCCAGCCTCGAAGAAACCCCGGCAAGTTCGCAATGACGCCGTCGCGCTCGAAGGGCTTCTGTGCGATGCGGCCCACCGACTGCGCGGCCGAAAGCCTATCCGCGTTCTTGAGCGCCAAAGCAGCAATCTTCATCGCGACACGCTCGTAAACGGGCGCGTCACGGTTCTCAACGACCTTGGACCGCAGGTGTAACAGAACTTCCGGGATGTTAATTTTGGCGGGGCAGACTTCGTAACACGCGCCGCAGAGAGAAGATGCGTACGGAAGCGTCTGCGAATGTTGCATACTTTGCAGTTGCGGGGTCAGAATCGCCCCGATGGGGCCGGCGTAGACGGAACCATAGGCATGGCCGCCAGTCTGCTGATACACGGGACAGGCGTTCAGGCACGCGCCGCAACGGATGCAATCCAAGGTCTGGCGGCCGACTTCATCCGCAAGAACCTGCGTCCGGCCATTGTCGAGAAGTACGACATGGAAACGCTGAGGACCATCCCCAGGCGAGACGCCGGTCCAGATTGAGTTGTACGGATTCATGCGCTCGCCGGTGGCCGAACGCGGGAGGAGTTGAAGGAAAACCTCCAGATCTTCAAACCGCGGGATGATCTTCTCGATTCCGATCAGCGTAATGAGCACCTGCGGAAGCGAGAGGCACATCCGGCCGTTACCTTCGGACTCGACAACGCATACTGTGCCGGTTTCGGCGATCACAAAATTCGCTCCGCTAATCGCAATGTCTACGCGCAGAAACTTCTCGCGCAAATACGCGCGGGCAGCGGCAGCAAGCTCTTCGGGATCATCGCTCAACGCTGGAAGGTTCATCTCACGGCGGAAGATCTGGCGGATTTCCGCGCGGTTCCGATGCAGAGCAGGCACTACGATGTGCGATGGTTGGTCCCTGCCCAATTGCACGATCAGGTCGGCCAAATCTGTTTCGGAGGGAATGATCCCGGCGGCCTCGAGCGCGGTGTTCAAGCCGATCTCGTCCGAGGTCATCGTCTTCACCTTGATCACTTCGGACTTCTTTTCAGCCTGGATCAGGCCCACGATGGTTTGGTTGGCCTCGTCTGCGTCTTGCGCCCAGTGCACCTCGCCGCCTGCGTTGGTGCAGGCTGCTTCAAACTGTTCAAGGTAGCGGACGAGATTCCGCAGCGTGTGTTCCTTGATGGCGTGAGCGGATGCGCGGAGCTGCTCCCAGTCGTCAAGTTCCGCAACAACTCTATTCCGTTTGCCGCGAATCACATCCGTAGCGTGGCGGACATTCCGCCGTATTTGCGAGTCCTGAATCAGGCGTTTTGCCGCGGTAGGGAACTCGGGAGCTTCAGCCGCCTCACCGACACGAATGCTCACTGGATTGCTCCGGCATCGGTGGCCGCCAGAATCTCCGCAATGTGAACGGTGCGCACTCCGGTTCGTTGGCGCGAAAGTGCTCCACCAATGTGCATGAGACAGGAGTTATCAATGGCGGTACAAAACTCGGCTCGCGTTTCGAGCACACATTGCACCTTGTCGGACAACATGGCTGCCGAGACCTCGGGGTTTTTAAGAGAGAACGTACCGCCGAACCCACAACACTGCCGGGCATCGGGCAACTCGATCAGCGTGAGCCCACGTACGCACTTCAGCAACTCTTGCGGCTTGTTTCCGATATGCAGCGACCGGATGGAGTGGCAGGATGGATGCAACGTTACAGCGTGCGGGAAGAACGCACCCACGTCTGTGATGCCGAGCTTGTCGACAAGAAGTTCTGAAAGTTCGAAAACCTTGGGGAGGAACCTGGAAACGGCGTTAATCAGAGCCGGTTCTCCGGTGCTCTGGGCGATATGCGGATACTGATCGCGCATCATAGCAACACAGGAGGACGACGGAATGCAGATCACCTCTGCGGTTGCAAAGACGTCGAGGGTAGATCGCATCATCGACAATGCATCGCCGACGTAACCGGTGTTGAAGTGCATCTGCCCGCAGCAGGTCTGGGCGGCGCGGAATTCCACCGTGTGACCCAGTCGCTCCAGCAGTATGACGGTTGCCTTACCGGTTTCCGGGAAAAGGGTGTCGTTGTAACAGGTGATGAAAAGCGAAATTGTCATCGCCAGTTCAAGTGTGCGACGGAGCGTTCAGATAGTTGCCATAACCGATGATGAGAGTGGAAGCGAGCAGCACCAAGAGCCCTGTCACCAGCAGGCGGATTGCAACCGCGCCCGCGCCGCGCCACTCCTTCAGACCAACGCCCCATAACGTGCTGAAGATCACGATGCTGGCCATGTGCAAGGTCCAAGACGAAAAAGTATAGGCGCCCATTTTGGTTTCGCCCATGCTGTAGAAAAAGAATTGCAGGTACCAGGTGACTCCTGCGATAGCACAGAGGACGTAATTGCGAACCAGGGGCACACGAACCGCTTCGCGCACAATCGTGGTTGCAGGATCGATGAGGACGCCGGTCGTTGGGCCGTTCAATGCGGTCTCCTCAATCGGCTGCGGAGGATTAGTAGAATCGCGAACGGCTAGTGGCGAGAGGTACTCATGCGCGCTCCTGTTTCGAATGTTCAGATAGGCGCTCCAGACGAAATTTGTGGTGAAACCGCCGATCAGGACAACAACGAGTACCGGCAGCCCCTGCCATAACGGCGGTGTTCCGGCGCGTATTGTCAGCAGTTTGATTGGACCACCGGCGGCAAGTCCGTAAGCAAAGCAGGCGCTCATCACGCCGGAGACGAAGGCGACAAAGAAGCCCTTCTTGAGATCGAACTCTTCAATGGCGGCGCGGCTTTCTTCGCGGGACATCGCCCGTTCCTTATAGATTCCTGCCAATCCTGCGATAGCGATTCCCAAAAGACAAACAACGATTCCAAACAGGACCACACGTCCCGGAGTCGTGCCCAAAACCTCCGAGACAAACACGCCTCTGAAGATGGGCGGCATCAATGTTCCGAAGGTTGCGCACAGACCCATGACGATTGCCATTCCGAGTGAGAGGCCGAGATAGCGCATCGTGAGTCCGAACGTGAGGCCTCCGATGCCCCATAGCAGACCAAACAAGAAACACCAGAACAGAGTCGTTACTGAACTTGCCGCAAGCACTCCCGGGAGGTTTCGTGTCAGAAGAAGCGCCATCGCCCAGGGCGCGAGGATCCAACTGAAGACGCCGCCGACAAGCCAGTAGGTCTCCCACGACCACAATTTCACGCCGCGGTACGGCACATAGAAGCTACCGGACGCGAGACCTCCGAGCCAGTGATAGAAGACGCCGAGGGCTGGATTTGGATTCATCGCTATCGCAGGAATGCCTCCGGCAAACCGCCATCGACAGGAATTAGGTGCCCGGTTGTCTTCGCGCTTTCATCAGACAGCAGCCAGACGATAGCGCGCGCGCAATCTTCGGGCAGGATCGGCTGGCGCGTCAGAGTGCGCTGCGCATAGAAGTTCGCCAGTTTCTCACGCAGCGCCTCAGTGGACTCGTCGTCGGAAAACTCGATTTTGTATTTGCGCAGCGATTGTTGAACGCGGTCGCGGGGGAACATGGTTGAACCGGCGACCACGGTTGCCGGCGCAATTCCATTTACCCGCACCAGGGGCGCGAGGCCGACTGCTAATTCCCGTATGAGATGACTCAATGCTGCTTTGCTGATGTCGTAAGCCTCGCTGCCGAACTTCGGCACCACAGCATTGGCTGAACTCGTCAGCACCAGACTCGCGGGAAGATTCTGATCGCGCAGAATCGATACATTCTCGCGTGCGAGCAGGTAGTTGCCGGTGACGTTCACCGCAAAGGTGGTGTGCCATTGCGCGTCAGAGAGTTGGCCGCCGGCTTCGGAGCCAACCGGGAAAATAGCGGCCGTGTTCACGATGGCATCAATTCCGCCGAACTGGAGAACGGTGTGCCGAGCGGCAGATATGATGCTGGCCGACTCCGCCAGGTTCAGCGCCACGTGCGAGACAAACTCTTCTGAGCTCAACTTTGCAGCTTCGGAGGCAACAGTTTGAGCAGCTTGTTCATTTACATCGGCGATCACCAAATGCGCGCCTTTGCGTGCGAGAAGCAGCGCAACCTCGCGCCCGATTCCACTGCCACCTCCAATGACGAGCACAATCTTCCGGCTGAACTCAGCCTCGGCTGGCATACGCTGCAGTTTCGCTTCCTCGAGAGCCCAGTACTCGATGCGAAAAGCCTCTGAGCGAGGCAGTGCGACGTAGTTATGTGAACTCGTGAAGTCGTGTGAGCGTTCC
>JAFARV010000804.1 GCA_019245255.1 Acidobacteriaceae bacterium
ATACTGGCCATTCGCGGGCAGATCTTTCCAGCCACCTCGGAGGATGTGACGCTTGAGGCTGTGCTCGAGGACGGCAGCATCGTTCGAGGCGAAAGCAAGATCAGCAAGAGTAAGCAGCCGATACAGACAGTTCGCATCCGGCCCGGCAATTGCAGACCGCTGCGGGAAACACTGGATGCGCTCGAAAATGCGGATCTGATTACACTCGGACCAGGGTCGCTCTACACCAGCGTCATACCGAATCTCCTGGTTTCTGGTATTGCGGAAGCAATTGAGCGCTCACCGGCGTTGACCGTTTACTTCGTCAATTTAATGTGGCAGCCGGGCGAAACAATGAACTACACGGCATCGGCGCACGTTGAGGCCATCAATACACATGCCGGCCGTTCGATTGTCGATATCGCTGTCGTGAACTCCAGTCCGATCCCAGCGCCGGTCAAGCGCCGGTACAGCCGTGCCCGGGTTAAACCGGTCCAGAACGACACCGACGTGCTCGATAAGCTCGGGATTAAAGTTGTAACAGCCGATTTGCTGGGCGTCACACCGGCGAATAAAATCCGTCACGATTCCGAGGCGCTGGCAGAGGTAGTGATTGATCTTGCGAGCAGATCGCGTGCGCACCGAGTGCGGCGGCGCGCCCTTGCCGCAGATCGCCGAAGATTTAGATGAATCAGGAAATTACCGTCGTGATCCTGGCCGCTGGGCTGGGCACGCGCATGAAATCGAGCAAGGCCAAGGTCTTGCATGAAGCAGGCGGAGATACGCTGCTGAACCAGGTGATCCGTGCTGCTTTGCACGTTGCAAGTCCCGACCGGATTGTCGCGGTGGTCGGCCACCAGGCTGAACAGGTGAAGGCCAGCGTAAAGGTTCCCGGTATTCGTTTCGCCGAACAGAAACAACAGAAAGGAACCGGCCACGCCGTTATGTGCGCGCGCGCCAGCGTACCTTCTGAAACCGGCGAACTGCTGATCCTGAATGGGGATGGACCGCTGTTGAAACCCGAAACGCTTCGGCGCTTGATTGATGTCCACCACTCCAAGCGCATTGCCGGAGCGATCGTAACGACCGAAGTCGCCGACCCCTTTGGGTATGGCAGGATTATCCGCGATGAGCAGGACCTGGTCGCCTCCATTGTCGAGCACAAATCGGCCTCCCCGGAACAACTTCGGGTGCGCGAGATCAACCCGGGAGTCTATTGTTTTGACGCCGCCCTGTTTTGGAGGCACATTGACGAGGTCACGCCGGACAACGCCGCGAAAGAATACTATCTGACGGACATGATTGAAATCCTGCGCCGCCACAGTCACCGTGTCGCGCCGGTACTGGTGGCGGATGAGACGGAACTGCTCGGTATCAACACTCGTGTTGAGCTGGCGGTCGCCGACCGCATTCTCCGCGAGCGCAAGACAAACGAATTGATGTTGTCCGGCGTGACGATTGAAAAGCCGGAGACCGTTACGATTGACGTCGATGTGGAAGTCGGACAGGACACAGTCATCGAAGCGAACGCGCAGTTGCGCGGAAGCACCAAAGTGGGCAGCAGCTCCCGCATTGGAACGGGAAGTGTTTTGCGCGACTGCGAAATTGGCGATGCTGTCACCGTTTTGCCCTTTGTCGTTGCCGAGTCTTCGGTGCTTCGATCCGGCGCTTTCGTGGGACCGTTTGCGCGGCTCCGTATGAATGCGGAGGCTGCCGAGGACACCCACATCGGCAATTTCGTGGAACTAAAGAAAACGAAGCTGGGACGCGGTTCCAAGGCGAATCATCTCGCCTATCTCGGCGACGCCTCCATCGGCTCGAAGGTAAACGTAGGCGCCGGCACCATCACCTGCAATTACGACGGCCAAAAAAAACACGTTACTCAAATTGGCGATGGAGTGTTCGTCGGCAGCAATTCTACACTGGTTGCACCACTCACGCTTGAGCCGGGCGCCTATGTGGCCGCGGGGTCCGTCATCACAAAGGACGTAGAGGCCGATGCTTTGGCGATCGGCCGCGCATATCAGACCGACAAACCCGGCTGGGCGAAGCGCAGACGAGAGATGTCGGACAAAAGCGCGGCGAACGGCCAGCGATTGGTCAACAAGAGTTAGCAGAACGAATTGATCAAAAACAAAACCTTATGTGTGATCAGGAACACTTCGAGAACGATCGGCTGGAATTCGAGAGACTCGGCAGGGTGACCAGGAAGCAGTTCGGCATTCTTTTGGGAGCAGGCGTTGCAATGATGTTGCCGAAAGTTGCCAACGCGCTCGAGGTCACCGACTCCGATGTCAACGTCACGACACCGGACGGCACAGCAGACTGCTACTTCGTGCATCCCGCAAGCGGCACAGCGGCCGGCGTTCTCATTTGGCCGGACATCTTTGGGCTGCGGCCTGCATTTCGACAGATGGGCAAACGGCTCGCACAGTCGGGCTACTCGGTGCTTGTAGTGAACCCCTTTTACCGGACCAAAAAAGCCCCGACTGCGGATGCGGGCGCTGCAACATCTATAGAACAGCTAAGACCGCTCGCGCAAACTCTTAGCGAACGGACTCAGATGATCGATGCAAAAGCCTTTATCGCGTGGCTCGACGAACAATCATCGGTCGCAAAGAACCGGAAGATGGGTACGCAGGGTTACTGCATGGGCGGCCCGATGGCGTTCCGGACAGCTGCGGCTGTGCCCGGCCGCATTGGCGCGGTTGCCTCTTTCCACGGCGGTGGACTCGTGACAGATCAGCCGAACAGTCCACATCTCGAAGCTGCAAAAAGTAAGGCGCAGTTCCTGATTGCGATCGCGGCCAATGATGATGCGCGGTCACCGAACGACAAAGACGTCCTGAAGGAAACGTTCGCGAAAGCGAATCTGCCCGCTGAAATCGAAGTGTACGCTGGCGCCGCGCACGGCTGGTGCCCTCCGGACTCACGGGTCTACAATGAGCCACAGGCCGAAAGAGCCTGGAGTCGTCTGCTTGAGCTATACGGAAAGGCTCTCGCGTAAAGGTCGACACGGCCCGTGCGAGTATCTCGCAATCGCGCGGGTTCTCAACAAGCCGCTGGATTCAGGACCGTCCACGGCTGATCCGCCTCATTAGCTGTCGGAACCGAGGATCCTTGCCAACGCCGTAATATCGTTCATACACTTGCGGAAACAGGAGCATCTCCGAGCCGTCTTCATAGCCTTTCCTGAACTGTTCAATAGCCTGATCGCGGTTGCCGAGCGCAGCTTCGAGAAACCCGATGTCCATCGGAGAGACATACTGCTTTGCGGATTTCTCCTTCAGTAACGCTAGTACCCGAAGAGCTTCGAGCCGCTGGCCGGAGTCGGCGTATGCAGCCCCGAGTCCCGAAAGTGTGATGGAAGAATCCGGATTCAGATCGAGCGCCTTGTGAAATTCTGCGATCGCGTCAGGAACACGGTGCAAAGCGCGCAGAGTATAGGCTCGGGTCATGCGCGGTGTCCAGGAATTTGGATCCATGCGAATGGCCTTGTCTTCAGCAGCTAAGCCGCCTTGATAATCCCCCTTCAGATACAACGGCCATCCGATGAAGCCGGTGATTTCGGCTGACTGCGGATCGATTTGCAGCGCTTTTCGCAACTCCGCAACAGCATCATCCTCACGTCCCACCGCCGACAGATATTCGGCATACGCGAAAAAGATAGAAGTATTGTTGGGATTCAACGCGAGAGCACGGCGGAATTCGGCGGCAGACTCTGCTAGTTTCCATTGGTGCATTAAGGCGTGGGCCAATGAGGCGTGCGCTTCGGCCAGATTGTTATCCAGACTGATGGCCCTGCGCGATGCTGACTCGGCTTTCGTGAGCGCTTCGCGCGGTCGCAGGACCCAATCTGAGGCGGTCGTGTACGCATCTGCGAGTCCGGCATACGCAAGAGCGTATTCAGGGTCGCGTGCAATCGCCTGATCGAAGTACGCGATGGCCTGATCCAGCCCCTGGCGTGTAAAACGGAACGCGTTATAACGGCCCTGAAGATAGTCCCGATACGCAGCCGCATCTCCGGTAGGACGCCGCGCCAGTTCTTCCCGTTCTTTTACAGCAAGCCTCAACGCGAGCTTTTCCGCGATTTTCTGAGAGACTGAGTCCTCTATTGTGAATAGGTCGGCCGCGTTCTCATTGAAGGTTTCCGCCCATAGCGAACTGCCGTCCGTAACCCGGATGAGTTGTACGGTAAGGCGGAGGCGACCGCCGGTTTCCTGGATGCTCCCGTCGACAATCGCGTCGACACCGAGACTGTGGCCGGTTGTTCGCAAATCCGGCTCGCCGGTTGCATATTTCAAAATCGAACTTGTGGGTCGCACCGCTAGCTGGCTAATGTTGCTGAGCCGCGTGATGACTGCGTCTGCCAGACCAACACTCAAATAGTCGTTATCGGATCTCGAGCCTAAAGCATGGAACGGAAGTACGGCCAATCTTTTCGGCATGCTCTGGTGGGCCGCATCATGGCCGTTCCAAACCGGCACGCGTGTGAATAGAATTGCGGCGAGCGATGCGACGACGGCAGCGCCCGCTATCGGCAACCGCAGGCGGAAGGTTCGGCTACCTGGTTTCGCTCGAACTTTGCGCCCCTTGAGATACCGATCCACGTCCGTTATCAACTCCGAAACGCTGCCGTAACGAGCCGCCGGATGCTGCTCAATGCATTTGAGGACGATACGATCCAGGGTCTCGCGCCACGAGCGGTTTCGAGCGACGCTGCTCGGTCGCACCGCGTGTTCGCCCTTGCTGGAAGGTGTTTCGCCCGTCAGCAGCTCATAAAGAAGCACTCCGAGCGAGTAAATATCACTTGCCGGAGTCGTTGGTTCGCCGCGCAACTGCTCGGGGCTGGCATACTGCGGTGTCGCCAAACGGAATTGAGTTATGGTGACCGTTGATGAATCGCCTGCTTCGCTGATTTTTGCGATCCCGAAATCGAGCAGCTTGGGCCTGCCGCCGGCGGTGACCAGGATGTTCGCGGGCTTGATATCGCGGTGAACAACTCCTTGCTCGTGCGCGTATTGAATGGCCCGGCAGATCTCAACGAACAGCTCCAAACGCGCACGAGTGCTGAGTGAGTGCTGATGACAGTAGGCATCGATGCGCACACCGTCGACAAATTCCAATACCAGGAATGGGAACCCGTCAGCGGTGGTTCCACCGTCAATGAGGCGCGCGATATTCGGGTG
>JAFARV010000812.1 GCA_019245255.1 Acidobacteriaceae bacterium
CACCGCAATCGACCCCGCCGAGTCGCACTGATACAGCTCTTCGATGATTTGGCCGTGCACGATCGATGAGTATTCGACAGGAAAGCCGGAGAACTGTTCTCGATCCCGTAGCGCCGGATCGAATGGAAACCAAATCTCATCCCAGAACATAATCTCGCCGCTCGGAGTCCCGTCTTCGCGGCGATGGCTGCACTCGAGAAAGCGGAAGTGCCCGATATTGTGAACGGGCGAATACTGACGTTTGATCTCGAGGCTCGGTTCTCCTGGCGCGGGCAGATTGGTTCCCTTCGCAAACAGCGGATCGAAGACGATGCGCGCCCCGGATTCGGCTTCCCGCCACACACCGAAGTATCGCGTCAAGCGATCGGTCAAGCGATACCGATCCGGCTCGCCCGCCTGAATCGCCAAGCCGATTGCGGTTGCCGAACGTGTGTAGGCTGAGCGCCGGACGCGTCGTCCAAAACGCTCACGCAGGACTCGAGCGACCAGCGGAAGTTCACTACCTCCACCGGTTACGTACAGAGCGTCGAACTTGCCCTCATCGGCTTTGCGAACCAGCTCTTCGGCGGCGTCAAGCGTCTCCTCCATGAGCGGCCGGGCGTCTTCATAGAAGTCGGAGACGGGAATCTGAACCGTCCCCCATGCGGGTTTGATGTGTTCAAGTTCAATGGCAACACGACGTGAGTTTGGGTTGAGCGCTTCTTTCTTGATGCGGCACTCCTCGAGCAAGCGGAACCACTCAGCCGGCGTAAGGGCATCCCGCTCGGCTGCGTCCACTCCAGCGGCATCCAATGCGAGATCGGCCAGAATCTGGTCGAAATCGTCGCCGCCAATCGAAGGGATTCCCTCAGATCCGATGACGTGATGGACATGCTCATCCAACGTGACGAGAGAGGCGTCGAAGGTTCCGCCACCCAAATCGTAGACCAAAATTGTTTCCGGCGGCGCTTTTGTCTGCCGCTGCCGGTGCCCGAACTCAATACTCGCCGCGCTGGGCTCATTGAGCACGCCGATGACCTGAAAGCCCGCGGCGCGAAACGCCTCGACCGACAGGAAGCGTTGGTTGCTGTTGGCATTGGCCGGGACGCCGAGAACAATCTCAAGAGTGTCGCTCGGCCGCGCACCCAGATTCGAGCGGTCTCGTAATGCACCATGCAGCGCTTTCACCAAGCCCGTCAAGAGGTCGAGCAAGGGGGCTTCCTGATGTCTCAAGTCCAGGATCGTTGCCGGCCCGGCGTGCTCCAGATAACGTTTGATCGAGCGGACTAATGTCCAACTGGGGTCGGTTTGCGTCTCCCAGGCGTCCCAGCCGTAGCGCCGCTCTTTACCACGCACCGCAATCAAAGAAGGAAACCAGTCCGGCATGCTGCCGTCGGCGCCTTCGAACGATACAAGTGGATAGTTTCCGCGATCGGCGGCAGCAACGACAGTCCGATTCGTACCGAAGTCGATGCCCAGTTTCATTATTGTCTAGTGTACCGGCGTGCACACGTCTTAAACTCGACGACAGAATGATGAACCAGACCTGGATTGATGTTTCAGTGCCGTTACGCACAGGGCTTGTTCACTGGCCCGACGACCCGGAACCAACGTTTGAGCTTATTTCCGATATTGAACACGGAGCGGAGGCCAACGTGACGCTTTGCCGCATGACCGCACACACCGGGACGCACATGGATGCTCCGTGTCATTTTCTGCCGGGGAAGATGCCGGGAATCGACAGGTTTCCGTTAGAGGCGGGAATCGGCCACGCGCGCGTCATATCGCTTCCAGATGGTTGTGACGTTATCAGCCGCACGGAACTCGAACACCAGGATCTAAAGCGTGGCGAACGTGTGTTGTTGAAAACACGAAACTCGAGGCGGCAGTGGGCCACAGAGGACTTTGATACCGGCTACGTTGGGCTGAACCTCTCGGCGGCGACGTTCCTGGCCAACGCCGGCGTCGTGCTGATCGGAGTCGATTATCTGTCGATTGGAGTTTTCAAGGGCGATGGGGCAGCAGCTCACAGGGCGCTACTCTCAGCGGGTGTTTGGATCGTAGAAGGTCTGGATCTCAATGGTGTGCCGGAAGGCAGTTACGAGCTGGTTTGCCTGCCTTTGCGGATTGCAGGTGCGGACGGAGCGCCCGCCCGTGTCGCCCTTCGCCGGCTGTGAGGGAGCGAGTCACTTTCTGCAAGTGAATGTACAGCGTCAATTGGGGTAACACGGATAGCTTAGAATTGGCGATTCGAAGCGCTTCCCATTCTGGACATAGGTTCTCTTTATGAAGCAGAATTCAGCGCCATGGGTACGAAGCGTTTTCGCCAGCTCGAGTTCTTGGACGTACTCTGTCTCCGTCGGCACGCACGTCTTAAATCGGGTAGGCACCCTTAGGAGTTCCTTTATCTGTCCAGTGGTGAACGAGAAGACGATGAGATCAGATTCAGTCTGGCATGCACCGCCCCGGTCTGACTAGACGACCAGTTGTGGTTTGCCATCGCCGTGAAGGTCAAGCATTCTCAAGTCCTCGACGCGAAAATGATGACTGGTGTCAAGAAAGACGTGCTCAATATCGGAGAGGTGACCCGCCGTTTCGTGCAAATAGTCCACGCGCGCCAGGCTGGGGCATGACATGGGCGGGTTCGCCTTCACGAACTTATATTGAGTAACTGACACAAGATCAGGAGACTGCGGAAAAACAAATGTACGAATCCGAAGTTGCCGTTCATCGGAGACCCGTTGCTCGTCGGTAACATCCGAGGCGGCGCACCGCTCATCTCGACCATCCGCAAGAGTGATTATTCTGTACACCGGCGAACCAGCAAAGGCATCCCGGTATTGCGGACTACTATTCATTGAGGGTGCGGGAATGGGGGACCGGTTCCGAAGAATGCGTGCCTGAGGAAATATTGCGTTCAAGATTCGAAGGTCGTCTGGGAGAACGGATCCGGGCATTAGCCGGGTAGCGAGCACGAAGAGAGACGCCCATGTCGTGAACTGGCACACCAAATAACAGTATCCTCGGGCTCCGACGGCGCCTTCTATGGAAGCGTGAAAATCTCAGAACGGAGCAAAAATGTCGGAATTAGGCCTGCCGGGCGTTATTCCTGCCCCGCGTCGCTCTTCGCCGGCTGTGATCGGTACTTTTGTGCTTGACAGCATACACTACAAGGTGAAAACCTTCTAATTACAAGTCAGTATCAAGGAACATACACATGGCACTTTCGACAAAAATCAGGCGGGTTGGCGAGGTTGCAATTGTCGACCTGAGCGGCAAGATCACCCTTGGTGAGAATACGGGAATTTTGAGGGACGAACTTCGGTCTTTGCTTGCCCAGGGCACAAAGAACATCCTTCTGAACATGGCGGACGTGAGCTATGTTGACAGCGCCGGTCTTGGCGAGCTGGTGGGAGCGTACACCACGGCGACAAACCAGGGCGGGTCGGTTAAATTACTGAATCTTCAGGGCAAAATGAAGGATCTGATGCAGATCACGAAGCTGCACACGATCTTCTCGTCGTTCGATAACGAACAGGCGGCGGTATCGAGTTTCACAACCGGGGCTGCGGCTGCACGTTAGCGCACGCCTTTGTGCGGGCGCGGTTCGATGGCGACGAATCTTCAATGCTTTCGTAGGCGCGCAATGCGATAGTCCTCGACGTTGGGCATTCGGACGACACGACACATCTCGAACAGCCGGGATCGGGCCCGTTCGCCGACCCTCTGTTCGAGTGTCACCCTGAACGTCTGGCCGACTTTGTCCAGTACGGATCCCGTAATGTCTGGATCGATCAGATTGGTGGTTGCTATCAGGGGTTTTCTGTTGTTGTAGCGATACGTCACGATCGCTGTTACCGTATCCTCGACCCAGTCCGTTACGCGGTGCGCACCGAGGTCATCGAGCAGGAGAATTTCTGTCTCGAGAGCGCCTCGATACGCCTCCCGGCTGCTGGTACCTAAGGCTTCGCTGTATCCGGCTCGAATGCGTTCCAAGAGATTCTGGTAATCGAAAAAAATGCCCTCGCGGCCGCGTGATAGAAGCAGGTTCAGTGCAGCGACCGCCAAATGAGTTTTGCCTGTGCCCGGAGGGCCGACGAGAAGCAGACCGGGCTTTTCGTTGTCCGGATATTTGCGCGTGTAGCTCATGACGGCAAGCATCACGTCGGAAAGGCCTCGCATTGCCGTCGGATTATCCTGCGGCAGGTGGAAATTGTCGAAGGAGGCGTTACTGTAATTGGGCGGGATTTGCGCCTGTGTAACCAACTCTTCGGCTTCGACCTCCGCGACACACGCGCATCGCTCCGCCGCCGACATACCGTCGCGTTCAACGACTCGCCACCCGGTGCCGTCGCACAGCTTGCAGTCCTGTTTCGCCATGGATGTTATTACTTACTTGATCACTACCAGGACCTCACCCGCAGCAACCGTTGTGCCTTCGACGACGTGAATTTTCAAGACCACACCATCTCTCGGCGACTTGACTTCGTTCTGCATTTTCATTGCTTCGACGACCATCAGACCGTCGCCAGCCTTGACGTGGGCTCCCGGCTCGACCAGGTGCTGGATGACTTTACCGGGCATTTGAGCCCGGAGCTCGAGCGGCCCGTCTGCCCCGTTTGACGCGGTTTTCGCCTGGTCTCGCGCGTCGGCGATGGAGATCCTGCGCCGCGTGTTTCCGCTCCAGGCTTCGATGTGACCTCGGCCTCGTACCAAGTGCACTCGAAAGCTGCGTCCATTCAGCAGCACTGAGTAGACATCCTCGCCCACGCGTTCGACCGATGCAGCAGTAACGTGATTGCGCGCATCGGCGCCCTTTTCCGTAGTGAGGCAATACTCCGCTGAGCCGCCGTTCTGTTTCAGATCCAGCCCGTAGTCCGCGCCATCAACCTCGACCCGAAATTTCAACGCAGCAGTTCCTTCCGCGCCAGCGTCCGCCAAACGCTGCCGGCTACAGCATTATTGGTTCCGTCCGCCACCGTCTCGCCCGTGATCTGGGCTGACGCCAGAATGGACGCTGCGACCGCATCCGGATCCGCCTCAGGGCTCACACCCGCTTTGGCCCGCAGCTCTTCTAAAAAGCCGGTATGCAGGTCGCCCACGCGGAAGTTCTCCTCGCATACCAACGCTTCGAGAAACTGCAGGTTATTTGTCACTCCAAGCACACGGTACTCTCCAAGCGCACGACGCAGACGTGCGATCGCCGAAGTGCGATCCGTACACCAGACCGACAGTTTTGCAAGCAGCGGGTCATATTCGAGCGGAACCGTCCAACCAACATACACGCCTCCGTCCACTCGAACGCCCGGACCCGATGGCTCTGAATAGTGGACAATCTTCCCGGAGCTCGGAAAAAAGTTATTGTCAGGGTCCTCCGCATAAACGCGGCACTCGATTGCGGAGCCGTTCCACCGTATGTCCTCTTGTTTGATTGCAAGCTGCTCACCTGCTGCAATGCGCAGCTGCCATTGGACCAGATCGATTCCGGTCACCAGTTCCGTCACGGGATGCTCCACTTGCAGGCGTGTATTCATTTCGAGGAAGTAGAAGTTGCCTCGTTGATCCGCTAGAAATTCCAGCGTGCCGGCATTCGAATAATTCACCGCGCGCGCAATCTTCAGCGCTGCTTCGCCAATGCGTTCTCGAAGCTCTGGTTGCGCCAGAACCAGTGGAGCGGGACATTCTTCGACGACTTTTTGATGACGCCGCTGGATGGAGCATTCGCGTTCGCCGAGATGAATCAGGTTTCCGTGCTCGTCCCCGAGCACCTGAACTTCGATATGCCTTGGCCTTTCGATGAGTTTCTCGAGGTAGACTTCGCCAGAGCCAAAGGCTCGCTCAGCCTCACTCGCGGCGTTTCGCATGGCGCTCGCAAGGTCGCTTTCCGTATCGACACGGCGCATTCCCTTCCCCCCACCGCCAGCGGCGGCTTTGAGGAGAACGGGAAATCCGAGATGCAGGGCTACTTCGCGCGCCTTCTGCAGAGTGTCCAGGCCGCGCTCCGTTCCGGGAACGACCGGAGCTCCGGCTGCGATCGCCACCCTGCGGGCCGCGGTTTTTGATCCCATCGCCTCGATCGCGCTCGGGGCCGGCCCGATGAACTTTACTCCCTGTTCCACACAGGCGTGAGCGAATGCAGCATTCTCACTCAGGAAACCGTAGCCCGGATGGATCGCGTCCGCACCTGATTCTTTGGCGGCCGAAAGAATTCGCTCAATCGAAAGATAGCTTTCCGTGGCTAGGGGTGGTCCGATAAGTAGCGCCTCGTCGGCCATCTGCACATGCAGCGCCGTGCGATCGATCTCAGAATAAACGGCCACGCTCCTGATGCCCATCTCGCGCAGTGCCCGGGTGACACGCACTGCGATCTCGCCCCGATTAGCGATCAGAACTTTGCCAAACACCTATTCGTACTCCACCGACACAAGAAACAACCCATGCGCCGGAGCTGTCGGCCCAGGCTTATGCGTACACCCGTTTTCTAGGCGCGCGATAACGTCATTGCTCGTGAAATTGCGTTTCCCTACCTCGAGTAGGACACCCACAATATTTCTGACCATGTGCTTCAAAAAACCCGAACCTGTGATGCGATAGACCAACAAATGTTCCGTTCGCTCCAGAACCGAGCGATGAATCCTGCGAACCTTCGACGCGCCCACCGCATCTTTTTCGTCGGCCGCTGCGAAGGCAGAAAAATCGTGCTCGCCTTCGAGCAGCGGCGCGCTATCGATCATTGCCAGCTCATCGAGCGGATAGGGATGATGATACACGTACCAGCGGTCGAAGGGTGGACAGATTTCATCCCGGAAGATTCGGTACTCATAACTCTTTCTTACGGCGTCGAATCGCGGATGAAACTGCGCGGCTGCCTCCACCACATTCGAGACACGAATGGAACGCGGCAGTAATCGGTTCACCGCTCGCCGAAAGTTATCCGGCGGAATGGGATTCTCGAGTGACACGGCAGCCACCTGGGCCATTGCATGCACGCCCGCATCAGTGCGGCCCGAACCGGCAACATGCACGGGCGAGCCTTCGATTGTTCCAATCACTTCCTGCAGAACGCCCTGGATCGTTGGAAGCCCCGGCTGCACCTGCCATCCATTGAACTCCGTTCCGTCATAGGCAACCTCAAACCGCAGCCTTCGCAACGAAAGCCCCTTCTGTATCGTCCATCCCGCTATGAGGGCCGGGAGCCTGGTTTCACGACAGGCTTCCCTTCCCGGCAAA
>JAFARV010001039.1 GCA_019245255.1 Acidobacteriaceae bacterium
GCTCACGATGCTCAGCCGCGCTACAGCATGCTGCTGGTCAGCGGCGATATCCTCGGGAGTGTAGTCGGGATCGGACTGCGCGAAGCCAACCCGGGTCATGGCGGCCATCGCCACCCACATCAAGCCTGCGCAAATCATTCGACGCGCGTTCATACTGCGCTTTTATGATTTACAGGTCGTGGGCCAAACGGCCGATTCGATCTAAGTGTATGAAAACAAACGGATAAATTATCGTCTAAAGCCGGTGACCAGGGCGCGTCCGTGGCTGAAAAGCACCAGTCGCTAGTACGGCAGGCTGAATTTGAACACCAGGCCGCTCTCTCCACCACTTTCGACCCACATGGTTCCTTCGTGAGCCTCCACAATTTTGCGACAGACTGCGAGGCCGAGGCCGCTGCCAGGAATTTCATTCCCGTGCAGGCGCTTGAACGGTTTGAAGATCTCCGTATAAAACTTCGGATCAACCGACGGCGTGTTGTTGGCGACCGAGATCACGTGGCCGTCCTCATCCTCTTCGGCCGAGATTCTGATTGTGGGCGGCTCCGGCCCGCGGTACTTGATGGCATTGTCGATCAGATTCTCGAATACGCGCTCAAAATCGGTTTGGTTCACTGAGACCTCGGGAAGCGGGCCGCACGTCACCTGAGCACGCGTCTCGGTGATTTCCCGATTCAGTTTGTAGGTTGCAGTGGCAACGCAAGCCGCAAGGTTCACAACGGACCGCTTTGTGCTCGAGCCGGCGCGCGAGAAGTTCAGCAACTGTTCAATCAGGGCCGCGGCGGTTCTTACACCGTCCACGATGAACGCGGCATATTCGGAGGCTGTTTCGTCACGACCGCAGTGGCGGGTTAACAACTGCGAATAAGAGTTAATGGCCCGGAGCGGCTGCTTCAAATCGTGGCTGGCCGCATAAACAAATGCATCCAGTTCTTCCTTACCGTTCTGTGCGCGTTGTCTGGCCCGCTGGAGCTCCTTTTCAAGCCGGGCGACTTCTTTGAGCGCTGCAGCGAGACGCTCTTCAGCTATCGTTGAGTCCATTAATCAATCTGTTGAAGTTCACGCGGCCTGAGTCAACCCCAAACGCTCAAGCAGTGCGCTTGCATCCGGTTCGCGACCCATGAACTTGCGATAAAGTTGCGTGGGATCTTCGCTATCTCCGGGCTCAAGAATGTGACGTCTGTAGTCAGCGCCGGTTTCGGTATTAAAGATGCCCTCGCGCTGGAAACGTGTGAACGCATCGGCATCGAGAACTTCCGCCCATTTGTAAGAATAGTAGCCCGCGCCGTAGGCAACCGGGCTCGAGAAGAGGTGCGTGAAGCTGGCAATCAACCCGTAGTCGGGGGGAAGTTGCACAGGATTGAACTGTTGCAGGATGGTGCGCGAATAGGTAAGAACGTCGCCGTCGCGCGACGGATCATACTCGCGATGCAGCTGCAAATCCACCATGGCGAATCCGAGCTGCCGCATCTGAGCGTTGGCGGCGCGGAACGTACGCGCGCGTCTCATTTTCTCAAATAACTGGCCGGGAATTGCTTCGCCAGTCTGATAATGGCGCGCAAACAGGTCCAGCGCCTTGCGTTCCATGCACCAGTTTTCCATGATCTGCGACGGCAGTTCGACGAAGTCCCACGGCACGTTAGTTCCGGCAAGTGTTCTCACCGGAACACGACTGACGGTGTGGTGCAGCAAATGACCGAACTCGTGAAAAACGGTTTCGACTTCGCGATGCGTCAAGAGCGAGGGTTTGCCTTCGACCGGCGGAGTGAGATTGCCGCATATGGAACCGAAATGAGGACGGCACACGTCAGGGTTACCGGTAACGAAGGCATCCATCCACGCGCCGCCGCGTTTGTTCTCTCGCGGAAACCAATCGGTGTAGAAGCCGCCTAAGAATTTTCCCGTCGGGGTGTCCTCGACGCGGTAATACTTAACGGCCGGATCCCAACCGGGAACGCCGGGCTCCTCAATCACGCGGATGCCGAGCACACGGCTGAAGATTTCGAACATCCCTGCGACAACGCGCTCGAGTTCAAAATACGGCCGGAGCGCCTCCTCATCGAAGTCGTAGAGTAAGAGCCGTTGCTTTTCGGCAACATAGGAGACATCCCACGGATGAAGCTCCTCGTAGCCGAGGCCTTTTGCAAACTCGCGCAAGCTTCGATTCTCACGATCGAAAAACGGCAGGGTCTTCTGGCGCAGATCCGCAACAAACTCCTGCGCGCGCCGGCCATTTTGCGCCATCCGCTCTTCGAGCACCAGATCGGAAAAGTCACTATAGCCAAGCAGTTCTGCTTTGCAGCGCCGCAAATAAAGGATCTCGCCGACCAGCGCACGGTTGTCGTACTTGCCGGTGCTGCCTCTACTGTTGGAGGCTTCCCACAAATGACGGCGGATATCGCGGTCATCGAGGTACGTCATGGCAGCGATGTAGCTAGGGGCCTGAAGCGTCAGGCGCCAACCCTCCTGGCCCTTGCTTCTGGCGCTTTCGCGAGCCGCGGACCGCGCGACATCGGGTAAACCCGCAAGCTTTCGCTCATCAGTGATCAAGAGCTCGAAGGCATTGGTTGCGTCCAGGACATTTTCGCTGAATTTGGTGGTCGCTTTGGTCAGCGCCACATCCAACTCTTGCAGCCGCTTCTTCCCGGGTGCGTCGAGATCTGCGCCCGCGCGCCGGAATCCTGAAACCGTCTTTTGAAGATAGCGACTATCGACACCTTTGAGTAGCCTCGCTTCTTCGCTCGCGTTTACCGCCTTCACCGCCGCCCAAAGGTTCGCATCAAGGGCAATGGACGAATAGAATGCGCTGACCGGCTCTTGCACCGCGTTGTAGGCGGCCCGAAGTTCGGGTGTGGTGACTACGGCTTCGAGGTGCCGCACAATCGACATCGCGTAATCAAGAGGTTCGGACATATGGTCGAGCCCGAGCAGGACCGCTTCGTAGGTCCGCGGCAGCTCCGGCCGCCCCAGTGCGTCCATGCGCTTCCGCATTTCTTCCAGCAGAATGGCTACCGCGGGTTGGACGTGCTCGGCTTTTACCGCATCAAAAGGAATCGGAAGGCGTTCCACTAACAGTGGGTTGTCGGTGTTCTGTTCCGGCATGTGTGATTGTTACTACCAGACGTGACAGGAGTTAGCATGATACATCTTGTCACCCGCCTTGCATCCGAAGGCCTGATCGAATTCAGGGGCGTTCACAAGTACTCCGTCGACGCGGAACTCCGGAGGCGAATGAGGGTCCGTCTGCGCGTAGAGTCGCGCCTGTTCCGGTCTCACCTTCTCGCACCAAACCTGCGCAAATCCAAGAAAAAATTGTTGCGCCTGAGTGTAGCCGTCCGCTTTCGCGTCCGGGCGAATACTTTTAGCTTGCAGATCCTCCATCAAGGCCATGTACGCTATGCGCAGGCCGCCATTGTCGGCGGTGTTCTCTCCGAGCGTTAGTTTCCCGTTCACATTTACTCCGGGAACTGCCTGGAACCGGCTGTACTCGTCGTCGATACACTTTGCCTTTTGCTCAAATTTCTCTTCGTCGCTCTTCTGCCACCACTCTTTCAAGTTTCCATCGGCGTCAAATTGACGGCCTTCGTCATCGAAACCATGCGTTAACTCATGTCCGATCACCATTCCGATGCCGCCGTAATTTACGGCGTCCGCAGCGCTATTTGAGTAAAAGGGCGGCTGGAGAATGCCGGCGGGGAAATTGATGTTGTTCTCGAGCGGGTTGTAGTAGGCGTTGACAGTGGGCGTGGTCATAGCGAACTCGGTTCTGTCCACCGGCTTGCCGATCTTGTCACGCTCGCGCTTGCTCTCGTAGATGTTGCAGCGATACCAGTTCCCGAAGTAATCGGCCGGATCGATGGTTACCGTCGAGTAGTCGCGCCACTTCTCGGGATAGCCGATCTTATCCGCTACGGCATGGAGTTTGACCTGGGCCTGCTTCTTGGTTTCAGGACTCATCCAAGTAAGAGAATCGATGTCCTGCTGCATGGCTTGCTCGATGTTGTGCACCATGGCGAGGGTGCGCTGCTTCCCTTCGGCGCCGAAAGTCTTCTCGACGAATTTCTTGCCGAGCGCGTCACCGAGCTCGTCGTCGGTGGCGGAGACGCAGCGCTTCCATCGCGGTTTCAGTTCCTTCGTCCCGGACAACAAGCGTCCATAGAACTCGAAATTTGCATCGACGAATGGCTGCGTCAGCAAGGCCGCGCTGGCATTAATGTAGTGCCAGGCCAGGTAATCCTTCAGGTCCTCGAGTTTGCTGGTTGTGAGGATGGTGCTGAATTCTTTCATGAAATCCGGGACGCTGACGTTCAGCTTGGTGAACGAGGGTGTTTGCAGAGCTTTGAAGAACTGATCGAAATCAAATGCAGGCGCAAGCTTTTGGAGCTCCCCTTTCGGCATTTCGTGGACGACGTTCTTCGGATCGCGCCTGGAGGTGACATCGAGCGAAGCTTTCGCTAGCGCCGTTTCGATGGCCATGATGGCCGACGCTTTCTTCTCAGCGTCCGCAACGGCGACTCCTTCGAGATCAAACATCTTTGCGATATGAGCCACATACTTCTGGCGAATCTCGGCCGACTTCGCGTCGTCACGGAAATAGTAATCGCGCTCGGGTAAGCCGAGACCGCCCTGATCCACATCGGCAATGGTCATCCGCGCATCTTCGGGGTCCGGACCCGAGGCGAAGTTGAAAAATACGCCTACCTGACGTTCGTGAAGCCAGACAATTTCATTTTCAAGCTGCTCCTGGTTCGTGATCCGTGCAATCCGCTCCAGCTCAGCCTGCAAGGGTTCGATCCCACGCTTCTGGATGGTCTGCTCATTCATGCACGATTCATAGAAGCCGCCGATTTTCTGATCAGTGGGCGACCGGTCCTGATGTTTCGCCGAATCCTCGAGAATGTCGCGGAGCGTTGCCTGATTGCGATCGTGTATCTCATTGAAACGGCCCCAGCTGCTTTCGTCGGGTGGAATTTGATTGTTCTTCAACCAGTTCCCACAGGCATATTGATAAAAATCGTCACACGGGTTAACGGACTTATCGATCGCATTCAGATCAAGACCCGAGTGCGACGATTCGGAAGCGCTTTGGGCGGAAGCAATCCGCGTAATTACGATCGCGCCGAAGAGAAACGCGAGCGCTGAAAGCCGGCATGTCATCTTCTCAAGTCTAGCGATTGGGTTTTAGCTAACAGCCGTCAGCAATCAGCCGTCAGGCGTCAGGCGGACTGGGGTCGCTGACGCTCCCTGGCTCTGTGTCGAGAGTCCAATCGCTTCGCTCATGGCTCTGATTGCTGGGGTCGCTGACGCTCGCTGGCTCTGTGTCGAGAGTCCAATCGCTTCGCTCATGGCTTCCATGAGAAGGCCGGTCGGTGTCAAGTAAAATCTTCGAACGCCCATTGGGGGATGGCGCAGGGGGGCTGGCCCTCTTGCGGGGGGAGCCGCCTGATTTTGGCGGCGTGGGGGGAACCGCCCCGCCCCGGCTTCCCTTTGGGGGGAACGGGAAAGGGGATTCAACTTCCTTGCCGCAATCGGTTTTCTTCCGCTCTGTC
>JAFARV010000175.1 GCA_019245255.1 Acidobacteriaceae bacterium
TGAAAGTAAGTGTTTGTGAACGTTAGTCGTTCTCGCAACGGCTCCGCAATTTTCTGACATTCACTCATCCCGATACCGCGGATATGCTTTGCTATCGGAAAGGAGCGCAACGGCAGGCTCTTTCCAAATAGTTCGAGTGAAAGAGCATGTACAATCCATCGAAACCGTACTGTGGATTCACATCCCGTGCAACTGGGCGTCTCGCGGTCGAGCGCATCTTTCGACAAAGCTTTGCATTGTGCTCCGCAGATGTTACAAACGAAATGGAACATCCGTCTGAGTTTACCCAAAGAAAGCTGCTTTTTGCGGAAGAGCGATAGGAGCTCACCTGGCACGAAACTGTAAGATTCGATAAACGATCTGCGGACGCTTAACTTACTCCGCCCTGAGTGACCGCACCGGATCAATGCGTGCGGCTTTCCAGGCAGGGAAAGCCGTCGCGATCACGCTCGCACATAGCACTAATAGAATCACGCCGGCAAAAGTGAGCATGTCGTAGGCAGCCACGTCGTAAAGAAGACTCCGGATAAAGCGCGTCAGCACGAGGGCCACGACAATGCCGAGAACAATGCCAAACCCCGACAAACGTAAGCCTTCCACAAAGATCATGGATACGATCCGCTGACGCGTCGCGCCAATGGAGACACGTAATCCGATCTCATATGTTCGCTGGCTGACCCAATAGGACATGAGGCCGTAAATGCCGATGGCTGCCAGCACAATGGCAACTGCCGCGAAGCTGAGAAACACTCGCATCGTTGCCCGGAAATCCGCGATGGAACCCGCAACTATTTCGTCGAGCGGGCGTAGCCGGCTGACCGGCACGTCGGGGTCCACGCCTTGCGCCAGACGATGGATCTCGTTTCTCAGCCATCCTGTGTCTGATTGAGATTTCAACACCAGGGTCATCGCCGCGGGAATCTGTCCGTCTTCTCTCTCGGACTGAGCGTACGGCATGTAAATCTGGCCTTCAACCCAGCTTGGCAGCGCCGTCGAAAGTGTGTATTGATGAGTGTCTCCGACCACACCAACCACCGTTCTCCAGAATCGGCTGGTAGACGGCTTGATCTGTTTCCCAATCGGATTTTCTCCCGGCCAGAAGTGTCGGGCGGTTGCTGTCGAAATTACCGCTACTGGTGCAGAGTTTGCGCCATCGACCCGCGTGAGATACCTGCCTGCTATCAGCGGAATGTGCAGCATCTCGAAATACTCCGGGCTGACCGCGCCAAACCAAAGCATAGGCGCGGGATGGTCCACCGTCTTTGGGTGATCTGGCATATCGACAGGAATGGTTGGCAGATCGCCGTCCAAAGGCACTGAATTTGAGATTGCCGCGGCATCGACGCCCGAAATTTCGCGTGCGCCCGTAATCAGCCGATCGTACAGCGCAATGCACGCAGAACGCTGCTTACAGTACGTCTGGTTGGGGCTCACTTGCACAGCCAAAACGTGTGCGGGATTAAATCCGGGATCAGTCCCCGAAAGCTCATACAAACTTCTGAGTAAAAGGCCCGCGCTTACAGCCAGCACTAGAGTCGCCGCCACTTCCGCAACGATGAGAGAACTCCTGAAGCGGGTCCAGAAGCCGGCCGTCGAGCGCTGGCTGCCGGTTTTGATTGTTTCTGTCAGATCCACTTGGGACGCGCTGAGTGCCGGAGCAAGTCCGAACGCCAGACCCGTCACAAGCGCCAGTATCGACACGCTGCCAACGACTTGCCAATCCATCGTCGCTTCCATCAAGCCGGGAAGTGAGGGCGGTAAGACGGCCTTAAAGATGATCAGCGCCCCTTTCCCGAGTGCGATTCCGAACGCGGCCCCTAAAAACGCAAGTGCGGTACTCTCCGTCAGCAATTGACGGACGATGCGCAGCCTGCTGGCGCCTAATGATGCGCGCAGAGCGATTTCTTTACGTCGCGTCGTTGCGCGTGACAACAGTAAGCTCGCAACGTTCGCGCACGCGATCAGCAATACCATCCCGACCGCCGCGAGAAGAATGATCAGCTTGCCCCTCACATCGCCCACAACGTCCCGCTGTAGCGGAATAACGCTCGAGTTCGCGTTCCAGTCGCGCGCCATGGGGTAGGGAAATGTCTTTCGGAACTGAGACGTCAGCCGCCGTGTCTCGCCTTGCGCCTCCGCCCAACTCGCTCCAGGTCGAAGCCTCGCAACCAAGGGAACAAACTCGCCCGCCCAATACTCGAAGAAATTGGACGGGTCGACTCGCATGGGTATCCAGAGTTCCACCTTGGCCGATGGATAGCTGAACCCGCTCGGCATCACACCGACGATTTCCCGGCTTATGCCGTTCAAAAAAATGCTGCGCCCCAAAACGCCTGGATTCCGGCCGAACTTCTGCTTCCACAGCGAATCGCTGATAACTACGATTGCGTCGCGTCCAGGCACATCTTCACCCGTCTTGAAGCCTCGTCCTCTTGCGACGGAAATTCCCAGCACGTCAAGGAAATTGCAGGAAACACTGCTTCCCGTTACACGAATAGCCGTACCTTGCCCGGTCAGGTTCAATTCTGAACCGGTGCTGACTGCGGCAATATCCATGGCACGGCTCTGCTGCTGAAAGAATGGAACCGCGGCCCGGGGATAAATTCCCGTAATTCTCACGAGGTGTTCTGGCGCACGGTAAGGCAGGGGCCGGACTAACAATCCGTTCACCAGGCTGAACATCGCTGCATTGCCGCCGATGCCCATGGCAAGAGATACCACGGCAACAGCCGTGAACACCGGCGCTCGCTCAAAGATCCTCAACGCGAAACGCAAATCCTGCAGCAGCCGTTCAAGGCTTAGAAAACTCCACATATTCCGGCAATCTTCCTTTGCAACAGTCATGTTGCCCATCTCCTTCCGGCTGAGCGCGGTCGCACGTTCGGCTGCAAGACCTCGACGGCGAAGTTCCTCCTGCTTCATCAACCGATGCGTCTCGAGCTCTTCGTCCAACTCCTGGCAAGCTCGATCCCGGCGCAAGCGGTAGAAAAAAAGCTGCCAGGATCTGACAAGTGCTGTCCTCACAAATCCGCTCACGCCATCTCCAGCACCTTCTGGATAGCTCCGATAACGCGAGCAAACTCCTCGCGCTCAGACGCCAGTTGCCTGCGCCCCGCTGGGGTGAGCGTGTAGTAGCGAGCGCGCCGGTTGTTTTCCGACGCCCCCCACTCCGCCTTAACCCACCCGTTCAGAAGCAGTCTCTGTAATGCCGGGTAAAGTGAACTCTCGCCAACCTGCAGCACGTCGTTCGATACCTGCTTGAGCCGCGAAGCGATGCCATAACCGTGCATGCTCCCCGGTAGCAAACATCGGAGAACGAGGAGGTCCAAGGTCCCCGGAAGCAGGTCTGACGGTTTTGTAGAGCTTCCCATCGCCTATCGATGGAAGTATCGCGCTTTTGCAGATCTGATGTCAAGTTGCCCGGAATGACCGTTCGATTGGTATACGGGGGCTGTCGCCCACCGGCCTGCCGCACCACATGGATTCACAGTCGACTCAGATTCATATGCTGCCGCACATACAGACTTTCCCCGGAGTGATTGCTCCCTGCTTTCGAAGCATTTTCGAAATGACGCGCGCCCAAGTTTTCACACTGCCCAAAGGAGCTTCCAGCTCCGCAGCGATCTCGGACTGTGTCTTCCCTTCGAAGTAAGTCAACCGGAACACCTGGCGCTGTTTTTCGTTTAGCTGCTGCATGACATCGCGGGACAGACGGACCAGATCTTCCGTCATGATTCGCTCCTCTAAGCAGTTTTCTTTTGCTGGATCTCGCAGCTTGTTCAACGGGCATTCTCTTCGCCGCGCCCGGGCGTTCTTAGAGCGCAAGTAATCGAGAGCCTTATTCCTTGAAATCGCGGCGATCCATCCTTGGAACTCGCCTCGACGCTCGTCGAAACGTTCGATTGAATTCCAAACCCGTAAAAAAACTTCTTGAGTCAGTTCCTGTGTAATCCATGGATCTCGCACTAATCGCAAAATA
>JAFARV010000201.1 GCA_019245255.1 Acidobacteriaceae bacterium
GAGATTGAGAACGCCATCGCCGCTCATCCCGCTGTCCTCGAAAGTGCCGTCGTCGCTGCGCCCGATCCAACCTGGGGCGAAGTCCCCGCCGCGATCGTCGTCGTAAGACCCCAACAGACGCTCTCACAAGAAGAACTTATCCACTTTCTCGAAAAACGCCTTGCCCGCTTCAAGCTCCCGCACATCATTGAACTCCGCACCGAGCCGCTGCCCAAAACCGGTACCGGCAAAATGCTCAAACGCGACCTCCGCGAGCCCTTTTGGGCCGGCAAAACCAAACGTATCCAGGGTGTATAACGGCTTGTATGCAAAATAGTGATGACGATAAATTGATTGCGGAGCTCGACGAGAGCGCCTCCGCGCTGAGGAGCGCAGTCGCAGACCTCTCAGATGAGATCGCCCGTCAGCGGCCTGATTCCGAGCGCTGGTCGGCGCTCGAAAATATTGAGCACCTCATCATCGTGGAAGAGATGATCCGGAACCGGATCGCCGCCGCCGAGCCCACAGGCGAGCCCGTGCATAACCCGGAACGCGAAGCTCAACTCCCCGGCAGAGTGGCTCTGCGGGACACTCGTTTCACTGCACCACCTGTCGCTTGGCCCAGGGGCCGCTTCGATTCCGTGAGCGTCGCTCTCGAACAATTCGACGCCACACGCCGCGATACCGCGCGCTTCATTTCAGAGCACGGCCCCAAATTGCGTCGCGTTCATCTCCAGCACCCCGTCTTCGGCAATCTGAGCGGCTACGAAATGGTTCTGGTCTTAGCCGGACACGCCCATAGACACGCCAATCAAATCCTCGAAGGAATAGTCCAGAGCACTCGTTTCTGATTAACTTGACTCTTGATGGGTACTAGGTTACTCTAGGCATAGCCGCATAACCCTTATGGAAAATAGGAAAGACGCATCGCGCGATCTGTTTCCAGGCGCGCTAGAGATGATGATTCTCGAATCGCTCCGCCGCCAGTCGGCGCACGGATATGCGCTGGTTCAACACATTCAGCAGCGTTCCAACAACCTTCTTCAGGTGGAAGAGGGTTCACTGTATCCAGCCCTGCAGCGGCTGCTTAAAGCAAAGCTGGTCAAGGCTGAATGGACGATCTCGCCTTCTAGCAATCGCCGCGTACGTGTCTACCACATCACCAAAGCCGGCCTGCGTCACCTGGAACGTGAGCTCTCCAGCTTCGACCGTATGCTCGACGGCATCCAGATGGTGCTGGGGCCGGGCAGACGCACTGTGAATTCCTAGGAGACGATCCGCCATGAGCTGGTTTGGCCGAATTTTTCGCCGTCGGCACCTCTACGACGAATTGGGCGAAGAAGTCCGTGAACACATCGAAGAGAAGACCGAGCAGCTTATGCGCCTCGAAAATCTCTCCCGCGTTGAGGCGCGCCAGGCTGCCCTTCGTGCGTTCGGAAATCCCGCCTTGGTCGAGACGCGGAGCCGCGAGGTCTGGCAATGGTCCAGGCTGGAATCAGTTTTTGCCGACCTGAGGCTCACTTTACGCCGTCTACGCAAGTCGCCTGGATTTGGCATCACCGTTCTTCTCACGCTGGCTATCGGAATCGGCGCCAATACCGCAGTATTCAGCGTCGTCAACAGCGTACTTCTCAAGCCACTTCCCTATCCCGAGAGCGACCGGCTTGTTTCGCTCTGGCTTAACGCTCCCGGCGCGGCAGGTCTGGCAAACTTCCAGACCGGCCTGCCGCTCTCCGCCTCAATGTACTTCGTTTTCAGCGAGAACAATAGGACCTTCGAGTCGCTAGGGACTTGGACCAACAACAAGGCCAACGTCACCGGGCTGGCGCGGCCTGAAGAAGTCAATACCATCCTCATCACCGACGGCGTATTGGAGGCGCTTGGCGTTCCGCCGGTCACAGGCCGAGAGCTGACGGCTTCCGATCAGGTTCCGAACGGCCCAAAGAGCGTGATGCTCAGCTATGGATACTGGCAGCGGCGCTTCGGTGGCGAAGCATCCGTGATCGGTCATACGATCGTGATCGATTCCCAGGCGCGCACCATCGTGGGAGTGATGCCGCGCGGTTTCCGCGTCGTCGACCAGGACTTCGACATCCTGGTGCCATTCGCGTTTGAGCGCAACAAGCAACCGCTGGCCAATTTCGGTCTTCACGGTCTCGGCCGTCTCAAACCCGGGGTGACGATCGCGCAAGCCAACGCCGATATCACGCGCACGATTCCGATTTGGATGGACTCGTTCTCCAACGGTTTTGGATCGGACTCGCATTTTTACGTGAAGTGGAAGATCACACCGGACTTTCACTCGTTGAAGCAGGAGCTCGTCGGGAATGTCGGCAGCGTTCTGTGGGTCGTCATGGGCACCATCGGGCTCGTGCTCCTGATCGCCTGCGTCAACGTGGCCAATCTTTTGCTGGTGCGCGCCGAAGCTCGTCAGCTGGAACTCTCCATCCGCGCCGCACTGGGCGGCGGCCGCGCTCGAATCGCCCGTGAACTGCTTCTGGAAAGCGTAGTGCTCGGACTCATGGGAGGTGTGCTCGGGATCGGGATCGCTGCAGCGGGTCTGCACCTTCTGTCTTCTATCGGTCCAGCCAATCTGCCCCGTCTGAATGAAATCTCTCTCGATGCAGGCTCGCTCTTCTTCACGATGATTCTTTCAGTCCTGGCTGGTCTGTTCTTCGGCTCGATTCCGGCATGGAAATACTCTAGGCGTCAAGCCACGGTAAGTCTCGGCGCAACACGCACCGTCAGCGCCAGTCGCGAGCGCCATCGGTCCCGCAACATTCTGGTGATCGTCCAGGTCGCGATGGCCCTGGTGCTTCTGATCTGTGCCGTTTTGATGATCCGGACCTTTCAGCAGCTGCGCAGCGTTGATCCGGGATTCACTGACCCCTCCCATCTGCAGACGCTGCGTATCGCGATCCCGGATTCCTCAGTTGCCGACTCACACATGGTTGTTCGCATCGAGAACAACATTGCAGATAAGCTCGCTTCCGTTCCGGGTGTGACTTCGGCCGGGTTTGCCCAGATGGCGCCTATGGAGGGAATTGGGCATGCGTGGAACGGTATCTTCGCGGAGGGAAAGACCTACCCAGGCGATCGGCCCATCCGCTTCTTTAACTATGTTTCTCCGGGCTACCTTCAGACTCTCGGCACGCGCCTGATTGCAGGCCACGACTTTACCTGGAATGAAACCTACAACCTCGAGCCAAAGGTGATCGTGTCGGAAAAGCTTGCCCGGGAAGAGTGGGGCAGCGCCGGCGCCGCCGTCGGGAAACGCATGCGCGAGGGTCCAATCGTGCCCTGGTCTGAAGTGATCGGCGTCCTCCAGGACGTTCGCTACGATGGCGTCGATCAGGCGGCCCCGGCCATCGTCTATTGGCCCGCGTTGATCCGTGATCCCTGGCTGGGAACGTTCACGCCACGCTCGGTGACGTTTGTGATGCGTAGCAGCCGGGCCGGAACGCAGGCCTTTCTCAATGAAGTTCAGCAGGCTGTCTGGAGCGCCAACGCGGACCTGCCCGTGGCTTCTCCTCGCACAATGCAGGAGATCTACTCGAAATCGATGGCGCGCACTTCGTTCACGCTCGTCATGTTGGGAATTGCAGCCGCAATGGCGCTTGCGCTCGGCATCATCGGCATCTACGGTGTGATCTCCTATGCCGTCTCGCAGCGCACTCGGGAAATCGGCATTCGCTTGGCGCTCGGAGCGCAGAAGGGCGAATTGCGCTGGATGTTCGTGCGCTCCGGTTTGGCGCTGACAGGAGTTGGCGTCGTCATTGGCATGGGAGCTGCGGCCGCCGTTGCGCGGCTGTTGAGGTCACTATTGTTTGGCGTCAGCCCCTTCGATCCATGGAGTTTCACGGCGGTGCCTCTCATTCTCCTGGCAGCTGCGGCGCTCGCAAGCTTCTTGCCGGCTTCCCGCGTTACTGCAATCAATCCCGTGGCTGCACTGAAGGCGGAGTGACTATTCTCCTCACTCCGATAACCGCCCACCCTCCTTCGCCAGCTTCCGCAGCAGCGCGGCCGGCTGCCATAACGCCTCTCCATGTTCCTGCGAGAACTCCTCCACCCGCTGCAGCACCGTTGCGAGCCCAACAGAATCCGCATAAAACATCGGCCCACCGCGCCACGCCGGAAAGCCGTACCCATACACGTACACAATGTCGATATCCAGGCCCCGCATCGCGATCCCCTCTTCCAGAACTTTCGCCCCCTCATTGATCAAAGCGTAAACACAGCGCTCCACAATCTCCGCGTCCGCAATCGCACGCCGCTCGATTCCCGCCTGCTTCGCCGCCTCTTCAATCAACGCCGGGAGTTCCGGATCGGCGCGCGGCGTCCGAGTTTCGTCGTAACGGGACCACCCGCTGCCGGACTTCTGCCCATACCGCCCCTTTTCATACAACAGATCCGCCAAAATGGGCCTCCTTGTGCCGGGCCGTTCAAAATGCTTGGCCTCCTGACGAATCAGGTACGCCACATCCAGCCCCACAAGATCCTCCATCGCAAGCGGCCCCATCGGCATGCCGAAATCGAAAAGCGCCTGATTCACCTGCTCCACTGAGGCGCCTTCCTCCACCAGAAATTGCGCTTCACGCACGTACGGCATAACCATGCGATTTCCGATGAAGCCGAACCCGTTCCGCGCCAGAACCGCAGTCTTGCCGAGCCGCTTCCCTAAGGCCATCGCGGTCGCAATCACATCCTCATTCGTCTCCCGCCCGCGAACCACTTCGAGCAGCTTCATCACTTGCGCAGGGCTGAAAAAATGAGTCCCAATCACCATCCGCGGCCTGTCGGTCGCAGTGGCAATCTCATCGATGTTCAGCGTTGAGGTATTGGTGGCCAGAATGCAACCAGAGTTAGCTATCCTAGTCATCTCTGAGAACACGTTTTTCTTAACGTCCATGCGCTCAAAAGCGGCCTCGACAACTATGTCAGCATCTTCAAAGCCCGCGTAACTCTGGGTCGTCTCGATGAGTGACAGTCTTCGCTCCATCTCTGGCGCTGAAAGCCGCCCCTTCTTCGCAGATGCCTCATACTCGCGCCGGATGTTCGACATTCCCCGTGCAAGCGCTTCTTCCGAGACGTCCTTCATCAGCACGGGAATCCCTGCATTTGCAAACGTCATCGTTATCCCGCTACCCATCGTCCCGGCCCCGATTACTGCCGCCCGCTTAATCTCTTTCGGCCGCGCTGTGCTGCTTAAACCCGGAACTTTTCCGACAGCGCGTTCTCCCAAGAAGACATGAATCAAACCGCGTGCCTGTCCGGAGTTGAGGCACTTCACAAATAATTCCTGTTCTCTATCGCAGCCCTGCTCACACGGCACTCGCGTCGCCGCCTCAACCCCC
>JAFARV010000353.1 GCA_019245255.1 Acidobacteriaceae bacterium
GCATTTGCCGCGGCAATCAAGTTTGCACAACAAGATGTAAGCGCGGCCCCTGCGGATCGTGAGGCCGTCGTAAGGGTCGGAGAGATTTATGCCGATCGCGAGATGTACTCGCAGGCGCGGCCGTGGTGGGATCGTGTTGCCTCCGTCCAACCGGGCGCGGCAGAGGGTTATCTCGACTCGGCGACCGTATTCTGGGATTACTTTCAGTTCGGCGATGCCCTGCGTGTGATCGAGGAGGCACGGCGAAAGCTGCATAGTCCGTGGCAATTCAGCTACGAGGCCGGGGCCATTTACGAAAATCAGGGTAAATTCAAGCAGGCTGTGGTTGCCTATGTCAATGGTGTAAATAACAATGGCTCGACAGATGCTCAGGCGCGGCTGTTGACGTTGGCGGGCCGCAAAACCACGGCCGAACTCGTGGAAGAAGCCACATCCCGTCTAACAACTGGGAAATACAATTCCGGTACGTTTCAATTGCGGTTAGCGGTATTAGAACGGCAGAACCGCAGGCCGGAAATAGAGTCGCTCCTATCATCGGCACTGACTCACGCGAGCGGTGTAAGCGATATTGAGGAAATTCGAAGCGCCGCCGATCGCATTGGGTTCGAACGCATCGCCGGGGATGCGATGGAGCGCACCATTGCGGTGACCACCGACCCCATTGAAAAGCTGCAAGCGGAGATTGATCTCGGACATTTCTACGAAAGTCGTAACAATCAGGGTGCGGCGGAGCGCGAATTCTCGTCGGCGCTTCAGGCAAATCCCGAGCGGCTCGGCGTCATACGCGCGGCCGTCGATTTCTATTGGCGCACGAAACAGTCCGACAAGGCGGTGGAGGCATTGCTAGGCGCGGCAGACCGGGCGCAGCCTCCGTACCAGGCGGAGTTGCGCAGAGAGGCAGCCGAGAAAGCAACGAACTCCGGGCAGTTTGATACAGCTCGCCGGCTGCTCGATGAATTACTCGCAAACGACCCCTGGAACGGTGATCTGCTTGCTGAAAAAGCCCAAACGTACGCGCGTCAGAACGATGCCGCCGGACTGGTTTCGTTTTATGCGTCCGAGTTGGACGCGATGAAGCATGCGCCTTTAGAAGGTCCGGATAAAACCAATCGGGTTGCAGCACTGCGGCGCGGGTATGTCGCTGCCTTAATAGCCGTTGGGAATAACACCGACGCATTGGAGCAGTATCAACTTATAGTGAACGCGTATCCCGAAGACACTGCGCTGGTAGCTGAGGTTAGCCGTTTCGCTGAGAACCATCAGTTATCGGATCGGCTGGTCGCATACTATTCGAAAGCTGTTTCGGATGCTCCGCATGATTACCGCTGGCCGATTGTGCTGGCACGCATCGATACCGCGCTGCGGCGTTACCCGGAAGCGATTGCCGCGTATGATAAGGCAAGCGTGGTCCGTCCGGACCGGCAGGACATCTTTGTTGCGAAAGCGGATTTACAGACACGGCTCCTGCGCTTCGAAGATGCAATGCACACTTACGCAAAGCTCTACGAACTGACTTTTCACAATTCGAGTTATCTTGCCGCACAAGCAGACCTGAATATGCGCATGGGCAGACCGGCGGAAGCGCTGAAACTTCTCCGTGCGGCGTATATAGATCCGCATCCGCATGAGGCGGCAGGTTTCCTTGTGGTTATGCGGCAAGAATTGTCATGGAATAACTTCGACGCTGTCGACCAGCTCTTTCGTGAACTGCGGGACACAGCCGCGAAAGATAGCGGCTGGATGGTGGAAGGTGTGAATCTCGAGGTGCAGGCGCTGATGGCCCTCCACCGACCTCAGGATGCCATTGAGATTGCCGCTGCGTCTCTGCCTTCTAATGCTGGACCCGGCTCTGCGGCGACCGCAATCGGCCAGGCTGCGCGAGAGTATCTTACTCCGCAGGACAAAGTCCAACTTGCGGGCTTTCTTCAGGCCGGCAAGGCACCGCCGCCGTTCTCTACACTCCAGCTTGCCGAAGCGGCGGGACTGTACGATCTGCAGGCGGAGCTCGTCTACAAAGCTGCTTTGGTGCATCCAGATATGTCCAGCTCCTGGCCCGATCTCCAGCGGCTGCAGTCGGCGCGGCTGCTGTATGAGGAGTTAGGACAGCAATTGGACTCTATCGCGCAGAGCAGAAGGGACTCTCGCGAATACGGGACCATTATGCAGGCGGCATTTCAGGCTTTTGCAAATGCCGGCGACACACAAGCGGAATTGCGCTTGATCAGCTACTCGGGACCTCAGTATCCTCGGCTGTTTCTCGAATGGGCGGGAGGCAATCTTACCGAGAATGTTGCTCGTTTGGCAACGATCTCGCCAAGACAGGCGGACGCGGTGATTCAGTACTTGATTTCCGACGGCTCCGAGGCGGCAGTATTTGAGTCCATCGCGGCCCGCGGGCGTTCGTCAGGAGCGCTGTGGAAGAACAGCTACACCGCCATGGCCGGGCTGTATCTTTTGTCGGCGGACGCCCGTGTGCCGAACGCTTTCGAGGCTGTGCTGGGACCCCGAACGGTTGGGGGAGAACTTACCAATCAGGCCCGCCAGAATTCGCTTGAAGGTGGGGATTGGTTTTATTATGCATCGCGTTTTGGCGAGTACCTGGGACATCGCGGCGATGCCGCGCGTGAGGATTTTCTTCCATCTGCCGTTGAAGGGAATGCGGCGGCTTCGGATAATTACGTCCAGCTTGCCGAGTCCTATCTGGACATCAAAGACAAAACCTTGGCAATGCAGGCGTTGCGGGATGCTCTGCAGCTCAGTCCGGACCGCGGCGACGTTTACGACAGGCTGGCCTTACTCGCGATCGAAGACAAAGAGCGTGACAAAGCAATTGAGTTATGGCGCAAGGCGTTTGACTTACTGGCTGCGCGTGTGGAACAGGGGCCCTTGCCGGAGACTTACTGGTCGACGGCACACAATCTGCTAGTCCATATGAATCGCTTCCGCTTGGTCTCCGAACTGCGAGGCCCGGCGGACGAAATGCTGCAGGCATACGCAAGACGAAACGGTGCTTACCGGATGAACGACATCCTTAGCGGTCTGTTTGAGGACAGTCCGAATCGCGGCACTGCCGTCAACTGGATGATTGAGCTGTCGAAGCTGCCAAATACGGACGGTCTCCTGGGCGAGTTGCTGAACGCGCGATGGATCCCGGAGCAGGATAAGGAGCCTCTGTTCCAAGCAGAATTAGACGCTCGTCGCAAGGCGCTCGCCGGGGCCGTCGGGAACCAGGTCGATTTTGCCCGGCAGGAATTGAAGCGTTGGCTAGTTTCTTACATCAGCTATCTCGAAAAACAAAAGCGCTGGCCCGATGCCTGGAGTGTCTTGCAGCAGATTCAGCCCGCTGAAGACCGCCCGGCGGTCGATGTAGTGATAGCGGCAGCCATGACAGGCCGTCTGGATAACCTGCTTTCCGGATATCGAGCCAAGCCTGAGTCGGCGCCATCGAACTACGAAATGTTGAATGCTGCTCAAACTCTCGAAGATGATGGCCAGCACGAGGCTGCTTTGGCGCTGAAGGATTTCGAGTATTCTCGCGAGTTGCAGGCCGAGACGAGCGCTGCCAGTGCGTGGTTCGGCTTAGCCGAAGTTCGATTCGAGCAAAAGCGCAACGAGGAAGGTCTTCAACTTATCCGCGACGTGACATTAACTGTTGGCGAGCCGTTTTCGAACCTCGGCGAAGCGATCCGGGTACTGGAACAGAACGGTCTTCTGAAGGAAGCGGCTGATTACTCGAAGGAGTGGACGACAGCCGAGCCTTGGAACAACGAAGCCCGGCTCACGCGCGCCCGCCTGGAATCCGACTCCCACAAGTTGGACGACCTTCGCACTTCGTCTTCGGTTCCGTACCGCCTTCGCGTGCAAGCAGCCGAGCTTCTTCGTGAGCACAAAACGCCGTTCGCTGGTACGGATGAACTGACATTGTTAACGCATGATTCGATCGCGGCGGGAGAAGCATCGCGGCCGTATTTCATAGAAGCGCGCCTCCAGGCCGCCAAGACGGCATCGGAGCAAGATCGGATCCGCTTGTACCGTGACGCTATCGCTTTCGATCCGAGTGTGCGTGACCCGCGATTATATCTAGCCGAAGCGGCGTTCCGTGCGAAGGAGGATCAGCTCGGAATCGTTGCTCTTGATAGCTACGAGCAGGCAGGTCGCATCGGGAACGTCAAATCGAACCCGGAAGCCGTCACCGTCGAACAACTTGCTGCGGACGCATTTATGGTTCAAAAGAACTACAGCCGAGCGATCCGACTCTATGAGGAAGTCCTGGTTCAGGTTACCGACTCAGCGATACGCGACCGCACCGAAAAATCGCTCAGAGCAGCGACCGAGCAGCGGCGAATTC
>JAFARV010000420.1 GCA_019245255.1 Acidobacteriaceae bacterium
GCCGGTTTTACCCATCGCGGTATCCCACAGGTGGTTCGCAACTACGCACAAAACCGCGATTGAGCGCAAAAGATCCAAATTTGTGGAATCAGAGGACGTTGATCGCATTCGAGATGGTCGAGAGTGCAATTCGCACGCCATAGCTGCGTCCCTAGCCCGCGATCTTCCTAAGCGTGGGGGCGGGTATGCGCGTCGATGACGGACAAATAGGCGCGCCGGTATTCCTCGATCATGTTGTCGATGGAATACAACTCCGTGCACCGGCGCAGGTTTGCGTTTGCGTGACCGGCCAGGAGTTGTGTATCGGCCTGCATAAGGCGGAGGACACGGACGTAAGCGTCGCGGTCGCCGATGGGTACGGTTTGGGAAGCGGCATCCGGTCCAAGAATTCTCTTCGTGTCGCCGGCGGCCGTGCAGACGGCGGGCACGCCGGATGCCATTGCTTCGAGTAACGCGTTGGGTGTTTGCTCCGTGTTTGAAGACATCGCAAACAGATTCATGATGTTGTAGTAGGGTGCGGTATCGGCAATCGCGCCCGTAAACGTGACTTGACCCACGAGTCCTAAACCGCCGGCTAAGTCGTGCAGGTCCCGCCGGAGCGGTCCATCGCCTACAAACAGAAGGTGTGAATTCTTCATTTGCGCTTGCGCGAAGCTGCGAAGGAGAAGTTGTGGATTCTTCTCTTCGCGCAAGCCGCCGACATAGCCGATGACAAATCGATCGGGCGCGATCCCGAGCTGTGCCCGCAAGGATGGATTTCGCCTGGGAGCATATTTGTGTGTATCGACGCCCGTCTGGATGAACCGCACGCGTTTCCGCTGAATGCGATAGCGGGTGAGCGCGATGTGCTCGAGCGTTTTCGAGATCACGATCGTCATTGGGACCGTGTTCAGCAGGGCGCTCCGGACGAGCACGCGCCGGCTTTTGAGGGTAATGCTTTCGTCGGGCCCGAAGCCATGCTCATGATGGACGACAGGGCAAATCCTGCCGAGGGTGGCCGCAGTAACTGCATCCATTGCGCCCCAGTTATAAGTGAGAACTAAATCAGGCGAGAGCGCCCGGATGCTTCGGTACAGCCGGAAGGGGAAGCGCCAAGTTCCCTTGCCGCCGGGAGCACTCACGATATCCGCACGCGCGGACGAATGGAGACGCGATGCTGCATCGCGAACACCATTCAGCGGAACAATGACGTGTTCGAACGAAGGCCCGAGACCATTGACGACGGAGGCGGCGATCATTTCCGCCCCTCCGATGCCAAAGGTGGGCAGAATATGGACCAGCCGCTTTGATCTATGCTCCCGCATACGCCTGCTCCATGAGACGGAGGACGTCGTGTGCGACCTGTTTCCAGGTTCGTGAAGCGCCCCAAAGAGAGATCGCACGCCGATCCCAACGGCGCTCGAGAGCCGTCTCGAGCGCGCGCTCGAGGGCCGGTTCATCGCCTGCTGGGACGATGATTCCATATCGCTCGTCAGGGATCATGCTGGGCACAGCACCGACACGCGTTGCAACCACCGGTGTGCCGCAGGCCAATGCCTCGCGTACGACGTTCGGGCATCCCTCACGCTCACTTGCGAGACACAACAAGGCGGCAGAGTTCATTGCCCTTGCGACCTCTGAAGCGGGCAATCGTCCCGCAAAAATCACCCGATCTGTTAATTGAAGCTGCTCGACTAGGACTTGCAGCTCCTTGAGATAACCCGGTTCGCCGCTGCTTTCGCCGCCGATAATGATGAGACGAACGTCCTTTCCGCGGCTTACGAGCTGTGGAAGCGTGCGAATAATGCGGTCATGCCCTTTCAGTCGAATCAAGTTTCCAACCGACAGTATGGTTTGTTGTTTCGGGTTGGTGAGCACACAGGACGCGTCGATGGACATTTCTCTGAATGCAAAGAGATCCGTATTGACTCCGTTTCCGACGACGGTAATCCGGCCAGGTTCGACGCCAAGGTCCATCGCGAGCTGACCCAATTCAGGAGAGACCGCAACAACGTGTGAGGCACAGCGTAAAGACCAGGCGATCACGCGGCGCCGCCACGGGTATCGGGCGTGAAGCAGCTCCGAGCCGCGCAGTGTTACAAGGAAACGCTTGCGCAAGACTGTCGCAATGACGGCACCGGCGACGCCATCCGGGTATCCGAAATGCACATCCAAGATGTCGAACCCGATACCGCGCCGAGCGATGACATACAGAACGGATGCCGCTAACAGCAATGCGTTTATGGGGCTACCGCCGGGAATGTTGAGCCACCTGGGATGAAATACCCCGATACCGGCATCAGAGCGCACAGTCTGAACACGCCGCGCGGCACGGGATAGCTTGCTTCCTGTGAAGAAAGAAAGCGGGGCCACGACCGTTAAGGGCGTCCGCTCAGCGATGGAGAGTGCCCGCGAACGTACGAACGAGCCAAAAACAGGCTGCTCAGGGTTCGGAAAGGTGGTACTCAGGGTGAGAATGCGAAGGGGCCTGTTCATGGTCACGCGCATGCCTCGACCGCATCTGTCAATTCCTGTTGGTCCGCATCTTCAAACGCGTCCTGAATCGGATCCTCCGCAGCACGGTGATGATCGACGGCAATTTTGCAGCCCGCAATGATCGCCATCAGGTGGTAAGGGAGATCGAAGTAGGAAAGATTGTTGAACGCACCACCGACGGCGTAGCCAACGAGTGCTACTTGAGCGATGCCTGCCAGTTGCTCAGCCCATTCACAGCCTTCGATTCGGCGCGCAGCCTTCCGTACACGATCGCCCGTCCACCACGCACTCACCCACAAACTAAAGAACAGGAACAGACCAACATAGCCGTGCTCGCCGAGTATCTTGAAGTAAATGCTGTGAGCGGCGTGGAAGTTGTCCGGGTCCGGAGCATATTTTTCGAACAGCTCAGGAGTAAATGCCTCAAATCCACCCCCGGTGATGGGCCGCTCGTGTGTCAGATTGACAGCGAAATGCCAGGCATTGATGCGTCCCATTGCAGAGGCATCCTGCTGATACGAACCGATCGTGTTCATGCGTGCAAACCAGTCTGGCGGAGCGATGAAATAAACCAAAGCGAGAAGGCCGGTTGCGAGCAGGCCGGTGCGCACGCGGTGCTTGCTTTTCCAACACAACATGACTGCAATCGCTATCAGAGCTAACATTCCCGCGCGCGAGTATGTTCCCATCACGGCGATACCAAGACATCCAATCAGGCCAATTAGAGTGAGTCGCAAAAGTTTGTTGCGGGTTAAGCCCAACGCATAAACGACGAGTGGGATTACGGTGACCAGGGCAAGCGCAAGGTCATTGTTGTCGGCGATGAAGGTGCCGTCTGGCCCTTGTACTCGGGATCCGCCTCCCGTTAAAGCTCCGACTGTCCCGCGGACGCCGTAATAACCCAAAGAAGCGACCACGACCCAGACGAAGCTGTGCAAGCGCTCCTTGGTCTGCATCAGCGTAAGGATGACAAGCACCATGAAGAGGATTTTCATGACTTCGCGCCATTGGACCCAGGCAGCTTCGGGATTCAGGGCGGTAAAGGACGTGACGGTCATCCAGACGGCAAACAGAAGGAGCAAGACGCTGTTGCGTGTGAGCGGCGGCCATTTCCGCTCGCGGGAGAAGAGCAAGGAGACGAGGAGGACAAGGACAACGGCGAGTGTGAACGGAAAGTTATAGGCCCGCCAGTAGCAAAGCCGGTGCGGACTCATATAAGCAAACCAGGCATACAAGAGCACGCCAATCCAGGGACGGCGGAGCGTATATAACAGGCCGATGCCCGTAACTGCGAATACGATGTAGTCTCGCATTTTGGGATTTTTCCCCGAATTATCGCCCGCGGATCGCCTCAGCGATGCGCATTCGCCCGGTATACACGTATGTGAATACGAATTCACGGTCGGAGCGGGAGACTCCTCCGGAGACAAAAAGGCCGATAATGAAAAGCGCCAGCAATGTTGCTGCGAGGAGAAGTTGTCCTGCGACCGGAGTTTGAGTTACCCATTGGCTCACAAGAATGAAACCCGCAGTGACACCGAACAGCGACAGGTACGGAACAGGAGCGACTGGAATGGGATTTTCGCGGTGTGCGAACCAGAAACATGCAACCAGGTAAATAGCCCAAGTCAGAAGCGTGGCCCAAGCGGCTCCGGCAATGCCGTGTGAGGGGATAAGCAGCGCGTTCAAGACAAGATTGAAGGCGGCGCAGGTGGCGCAGATGGCGCTGAAGAGTTTAGATCGCCGGGTGATGAAAAGAATCCCGCGGAAGAAATCTCCTATGCTGCGCAGACCGTAGCTGAGTGCGACGACAGGAACAATGGCGATCGCTCCCCAATAGGCCGGTGTCACGGCGATACTTAGCAGGGGCCGCGCGAACACGCTAAGTGCGAGAACAACGAACGCTGATACCGCGCTGAAATAGAACAACGTGCGCGAGAACTGGCCGCGCCAACCGCCATTCTTGAGCTCGGCATAGAAGTTTGCGTTCCAAACCGCCCCAAACGGGCCGGCAACCAGGACGCTCACGAGCATTCCGATCTTGTACGCCAGGGCATATATACCCAGATCGGCCAGAGAGCAGTATTTGTTTACAAAAAACCGGTCGGAGAAGTGAATCGAGAAGGTCGCGAGACTCGATAGGATCAGAGGACCGCCGAAGATGGCCAGGTCCCGAGCGATTGGCCAGCGGAATCGCCAGGACGTCTCGCGAATGGTGACAACCAACAGAATGGCAGCCGAGAGCACGAACACAATGCATTTGCTGAATAGAAAACCCCAGATGCCCATTCCGCGTCCGGCGATGAAGTAGATGTTGAGAGCGACGAGGCCCAACGTTTGAGCCAATGAGCAGCAAACCCAAACGAGATGCCGCTTTCGGACCTGCTGATACAGCATGAGCAGTTCGGTAACGCCGCCGAATGCCATGGTGAAAAATGCCAGCTGGACCAGCCGCGTACGGTCGGAGTGCAACAGCAGCAGGCTGACCTCTTTTGCGCAGAACATGCCGGCGGCGCTGACGATGGTGCCCAGGCCGAATACGAGCCACATCATTGTGGAAACGACGCTGCCGCGATCCGATTCACTCGTCTGGTCGTGGTACACACGGATCATCGCGTCGCCGCTCGCCGAGATGCCGAATACGAGCGCAGTGATCATGATGGCGAGGTCGAGGATTTCCAATAGGCCGTAATCGGACGGCGTCAAGAAACGCGTATAGAACGGCAATAAAAGAAAGCTAATAGAGCGGCGGATGAGATCTCCAATTACATAGACGGAAGATCCCTTCACGATCGATTTAAGTGTCATTCAATAGCGAGAAAGTCAATTAGGTCCTAGCAAGTACCGGACCTTTTCCGCTATGGCGCACTACGACCGCTGTATGGGAGACGATTTCGTTCTGTGGCGCACGCGTTGGTGGCACGCGAGGTGCTCTTGCGTTATTGCGCTCTCGTTCCATGCCAGTGCTTCGACTTATCCGATCCGCTCTGATCGAGCTTCGTCATGCTCCAACCGGGCAAGCTCCAGCCCTAGACTTTCTTAGAACCTTAGCTGTATTGCTGGTGGTGGTAGGGCATGTGGATGCGGCGTTCGCGCGAGTTCTGCGACCTACCGTGTTATCGCAGCTGCCATTTGTCAGAAACGGGTGGGTAGGAGTGGACCTGTTTTTCGTACTCTCGGGATATCTGATTGGCAGGCAGATATGGAATGAACTGCAGAAGACCGGGACGATTCACGTCGGCGCGTTCCTGTTACGACGAGGACTTCGCATCTGGCCCCTATACTTCTTTGTATTCACGGTTTGCATTCTTCTCGGCGCGGGCACAGCGACACATTGGTGGTCGGACGTCGTTTTTCTAACGAACTATTTCCGTCATAACGGCGTCGTCAGGGGGAGTTGGTCACTCTGCACGGAAGAGCATTTTTACATTCTTGCTCCGGCGCTGGTCCTGCTGGGGTGCCGGTTGCGATGGAAGCCATCGGCCTACAGATATGTCTTAGCGGCTGTACTCTTAGCCGAACCGATGCTGCGCAGCATGGAATGGTTGTACATGACGAAGCGGTTCTTCGCTCATGATCAGCATGCGTGGGAACCGATCTACTACAACTTTCATACGCATTGCGACGGCCTTGCGCTGGGGCTACTCTTGGCGCATTTTGCAGTATTTGGATTGCCCCGGTGGGCCGAGTTTCTAAACAGCAAATGGGCGCCGGTCTGCGCATTGGTAATCTTCGGCGCGCTATGGGCGGTTCAACGGGAGGTCTTTGCCTTCACCGGTCTGACGGTAGTTTTCGGTTCCATGCTCTGGTTCGCGGTGACACACCCGCTGGATCTAAAGTTTACGAAATTTCCGCCCTTCTACTGGGCATCGAGGTTATCGTTCGGCATCTATCTCAACCATGATTACCTGGTAGATCCGCTGCTGCGGCGTCTCTACAGCGACGCTGGGATTACCCGCGAGCTGCTTGCGATAGCGATTGTCATCTGTGCATCCGCCGCGCTGGCGGTCGTCACATTCGTTCTGATCGAACATCCGTTTCTGGAACTGCGAAAGAGACTACTTCGGACGAAACGGTTTGTGTCCAGCTCAGGGCGCACATTGGCGAATTCTCAAAAGCTTAGCCGTATGCTGCCCATGACGATTATGAGCGCCGTTCCGGCAGAGGCGTCGAGGGACTAAGATTTGAAGAGCTTCTCCGGCAGACACTCGTCGAGCAGGATCTTCATGCGGTGCGTTGGATTAAAGACTCCTTCGCGTCCTCAAGCGCAGCAATAGCCATATCCCTGGTTACGCCAGGAAATTGCTTTAGGAATTCGTCCAATGGGTCGCCAGCTTCGAGGTAGTCGAGCAATGCCTGGAATGGCACACGTGTTCCACGAAATACCGGTTCACCGCGAAGGATCTCTGCGTCTTTCACGATGATCGGTTCGGACATAACACCAGTCTCGCGCAAACACCGTTACTGGACCGAGCAACTGCCGCCGAGAGCAGCGGCTGTGAGTGCTTTTACGGTTTCGCTGTTGCAGGCGGAAAACGTGCAGGGAAGGATCCCAAGCGCCTGGTTGACGCCGATCTGTACGTCGAGAACATTTACGACGCCGTCATTGTTGAGATCGCATTTGTTGACTACCGGGGGCGGCTGCGACGGAGGTGGGGATGGTGGCCCAGACGCGCCCGTTACGGTGCCTCGCGGGATGACCGCCCAATGGGGATTGTCGTTGAAGCCAGAATCGGGCAAAACGTTCGCGGCCATAAAATTCCAGGCCGCCGGCCCGTTGGGCTGGCCGGTCAAATAGGAAGCTGCCGCCATCGCAAGAGCCGAATAGTTTTCTGGCGGAGAGTTGTCTGTTCCTGGTGGGGCGTATCCGCTTGTAAGATCCTGCCAGGACTCGAGCCAGCCAGTTTTTAGCGCTGCATAAGAACTGAAGTACTGGCCGGTAGCCAGACTGATGGTGGGCACGCGGCCCGTAAAGGCGAGGCGCGGATTGCTGCCCGGATCGGTAATCAGGCCAACGAAGAATTGACCGTACCAGTTCACCAGGTTGTCGACCGGATAGCCTAATTCATCGCCGCGACCAAGGACGACCATCAGGTAATCGGCGCTAAATTCGCTCTCCGCTTCTTGTACGGTTGGAGAATACATCCACCAGCTATTTGAG
>JAFARV010000441.1 GCA_019245255.1 Acidobacteriaceae bacterium
CTCGTCGACGATCTCGAAAGCCGATGTATTGAGAGCACTGTTTGATGCCTCGGCCAGCGCCGCCATAGCACTCGGATCTTCGTTGAAGTCGCTCGATACTTGAATCTGATTGACGGTACCGATGTCAGCCATAATCATCCCGTAACGCTGCAGCGCTTTCAGAATGATCTGGGCACGCGGGCTGAAACGCGAGATATCGAAGGAAGCCTTCAGTCTCCACCGCGACCCCATTGGCGGCACACCTTTGCCCCAACCCGTCGTGCCCCCCGCCGGCCAAACGGAGCTGTGGCTGATGCAACCGACGCAAGCGGTGAAGCGCATGGCATGCCGGATCTCTCCGGATTCGAAGTCACTGAGGCGTAGCAGAAGCGGCAGTATTGGAAGCGCAGCAGCGTCCGTGGACCCGCCGCCATCCTCCGGCCGGCCAGTGCTGTTGTAGCTGGTTCCGTCATAGTCCCATCCGCTCGCAGCCGACCAGTTCTCTCCCGGCAGCCCATCCTGATACGTCTCATAAACGTGGCACGTTTCCTGATTTACCGAGATCATGTGGTGATCGTTGTTCGCGTCCGTGGTCAGCGCGCCGGTTTCGCGCTTCCGTTCCGGCGGCTTTGGTATCTGATAGCGTGCGCCATTGCGAGCAGTGGTGTAGTGAAACGTCTGTCTCGCGGGAGCAGTGGAGTTGTTCACGATATTGATCCCGATTCCTTGTGGAAAGCTGATGCGCACGGGTCCTTTCAGTAACGTGTTCAGCGCCACAATCCATGCATCCGATTCCGCATGCACCGGTAGCGCATCAATCGCGGTATTAAATACTGAGTCGTTCGGAGCGACCTGGCATCCTGCAACCGAGTTATGCGCTGGTATGCCGGTGGGCGCCACATACCGTACCGTTGTGCCGGATGTCTCGAGTTTACCCGCACTTCCGGCCTTCAATCGCCACTCGAGAGGCCGATCGGTTTCGAACGTCAAAACCATTCCATTGTGCAGCGTGAACCAGTTATTCCTCGAACCCACCTTCACTTTGAAAGCTTCGGAAGTCCCTGAACCGGATGTTATCGAGACCACAACGAGCGCTGCTGCCGCAGCGGTTCTCACGCGCACAGATCTATTGACGCACACAGCACTAAGCGGTTTTGTACCTCTAGTACCTGCGTGTTTTGTAATTGCGACCTATAATCGAAAAACATCGCAAGATCCGGTTACGTAAAGCGGGGCCGTCCATTTGGCGTATTCCCGAAACATTAAGGGGTCAGTTTTGTCATTCCGCATTTCAAGAAAACTTCCTCTTTGGCTGGCGATCTCTGTTTTCTCCTTACAGGTTTCGCAGCTTTTGGCAGCCTCTCTGGACGATGCGCGCGCCTTTTCGTTGCCGGCAAAGCAACTTGCCGATAATGCCGCTGCAGAATCTGCCGATGTGAAATTCCCCGCCATCGTGCTTTTGGATGACGAGCACTGGACATTCCACGCCGACAACTCCATCGAACGAAAGCAGCACGTCATCTATCGGGTCCTCACCACCGATGCAGTGCAATCCTGGGCGTCCGTTCAAGAGCGCTGGGAACCGTGGCATCAGGAGCGTCCCGCAATCCGCGCCCGAGTGGTTTCGCCCGATGGGTCCGAACACGATCTGGATGAAAAGACTGTGGTGGATGCGCCTGCAGGCAGCAATGCGCCGCAAACCTATTCAGATCTGCGTCTGGTGCAGTCACCGCTGCCGGCAATCGAAGTCGGTTCCGTTGTCGAGACGGAGATCACAACGCGTTTCACACCGGTGCTCGGTTCCATCGCCTTTGAGGGCTCTATCGCGTGGCGGGTTCCAGTGAAGCGCAGCCGGCTTTCCGCCGAGTACCCGGAAACGTTGTCCCTCAGGTATGCGGCTTTGCTCTGCCCGAATGTGAAGCAGACGAAGGAGAGCTCGGGCGGCACGGTCCATCTCACTCTGGATTACGGCGCCATAGAACCGCTTTCGACAGTTGAGCCGCTACTGCCATTCGATGTCCCGCGCGGCCCCACGGCCGTTCTGTCTACCGGCGCTTCCTGGAACGATATTGCGCAGCATTACAGCGAAATCGTTGACCGGCAGATCGTGGGTGCGCCGATCGAAAAGTTCTCTGCACAGGCGATTGCCGGAAAGGCATCGCGCCTCACCATAATCACCAGGCTCGTGCGTGCCCTCCACTCTGAAATCCGCTACACCGGGGTGGAGTTTTCAGAGGCTGCGATCATCCCTGCGAAACCTTTCGACACACTTGCACGCAAATACGGTGACTGCAAAGACAAAGCGACCCTTCTTGTTGCGATGCTTCGGGCGGCGGGGATTCCGGCGTATGTCGCTCTGCTAAAGGCTGGTCTCGACGAAGATGTTCTGCCAGGCTATCCCGGAATGGGTCTGTTCAATCACGCGATCGTGTATGTGCCGGGCTCGCCCGACATATGGATCGACGCTACCTCAGAACACTCGGAGGTTGGTTCGCTTCCGCCTCCGGACGAGGGCAGGCTGGCACTCATTATCAAACCGGATACTGCCGGGCTCACTCGCATTCCGGAGAGCGCGTCCGCGAAAAACGTCTCACTCACAACTCGCGAGTTCCATATTCCGCAATACGGGCCTGCACACGTGATGCAGGCCATCGAAGGAGCGGGCGCTTTCGATGCCGCATTCCGCGACATATTTTCGATGACAGATAGCGAGGAAGGGCGTAAGCAGATGGTCCGCGAAGCCCAGGCTCAATGGAATACCAAAGCCGAAGTAAAGATCACGCGGGGCGATCTGAACGACTACTCGCGGCCGTTCCGCGTCCGCATGGACGTTTCGGATGCGAAGGCCGTCACCATGTCTGAAACGTCCTCGGAAGTTTCGATCCCGGTCTCGACTGTTCTGCAGCCCCTGCCTGAATGGTTCGGAACGGAGGAACCGAAACAGACGGAGTCGGATGACACGAAAAAGAAAGCAAGCAGGACCGCGGATTTTGTTCTTCCGGAGGCATTCGTCGCAAAGTTCACCACCATTGTGGAAGTCCCGCCAGGTTTCGAAGCCAGAAAGCTGCCCGAGAATTCTGTTGTGAAGATGGGCCCGGCAACCTACTCGGCGCACTTCTCGGCGCAAGGTACGTCCATCATCGCTGACATTCAGTTCGACTCCGCTAAGCGTACCTATACTTTGGCCGAGGCAACCGCAATGCGGAAAGCCATCCTGGACTTTTTCAAACAGCCGGTCCCTTCGATTACGGTCGAGCCAAAGGCACAGGCGCTCCTCGATGCCGGGCACATCGGTGAGGGCATTCAAGCGTACAAAGCTGATGTAGGCAACAATCCGCAATCGGTCGTTCACCATGTGAGATTGTCACGTGCCTATCTTGCAGCGGGTTGCGGCCTGCAGGCTCGTGGGGAAGCTGAGCGCGCAACGCAGATCGCCGCGAGCTCAGTCCCGGCCTGGAGAAATTTGGGTTTTGTGTTCGAACATGATCTCATCGGACGCAAGTTCAAGAAGGGTTGGGATCCAGATGGCACAGAACGAGCCCTGCGAAAAGCTCTCTCGCTCGACAAGAGCGACGCAACGATTCCTGCCGAACTCGCAGAGTCGCTTGAGTACGATGCGTTCGGAGAGCGCTACGGCTCAATACCGCGCTTGAATTCCGCGATCGAGGTCTACCGCGCAATGGGCGATGACAAACTCGAGGAGCAAGGTCTTACGGACTTTTTGCTTTACGATCTGGTGTACGCAGGCAGGTTCGAGGAAGCGAAACCGAAGCTTGAAACGCGATCGCCGCAGACGCGTTTGCTGCTCCGGACCGTCATTACTGCGGCGCAACAGGGGTCCTCGCACGCTCTGGATGAAATTGACAAGGCCGGACCCGATCCGGAGGTTCGCAATTCTGTTTTGGGCAACGGTTACGTAATGCTGCTTTCTATTGGCAAATACCCGGAAGCTGCCGCGCTGTTGTCGGCTGCACTTCGCAATGGTACGGACCATTCACAAGGGCTCGCAAAGGCGCAGGCACTACAAAATACACAGCACATTGACCTCGGCGCCTTAAAACCCGACTCGCCCGCGAACCTGGTATCACGGTACGCTGCCGATGTAGCGTCTGGCGGCGAGAGCGAGAAGGAAGCCCTCGATTTATGGTCGTCGCTTGCTCCCCGCGAACGCGTACGTGAGTTCTTTGAAAATGC
>JAFARV010000472.1 GCA_019245255.1 Acidobacteriaceae bacterium
CATCACCGACGGCATGCATCAATACAGCACCGCAAATCAGTTTGGAGGTACGCCTGCACATTGCAACATTACCGGTGAAACTTGCGTGTACACGGCAACACTCCCGCTCGAGCTAGGCGGCGCATTTCGGGTCTCTGCGTTAGCGAATGCAGAGGCTTCCGGCGCTTTCGGTATGTTCGAAAATGTAACCCCGCCCGGTGAAGGTTCCGCAGCAGATTCGAGTATCACCTTCACCGTTCTGGAAACTGACGGGACTACACGTGTACCGTTCTTCGTCACGCCCGAGCTGTCGACACGCGCACTGTTGTTATTCGGCTTGGCAGCACTCGCCGGTTTAGCTTTGCACAGAAGACGAATCGCGAGCGTGCCCGGCCGGTGCTGCGGAATCGGCGCATCGAGAATCTCAATCGGTCTGGTGCTCAGCATGTGGAAGCGCCGGCTAACGCCGGCTTAGCTACGGCGCCGGAGTAACCCTTTCATAATCCGCTCGGTCAGTGTCCCAAAAGGCTGATCGGTGGTGATGTATGTCCAGGTGGCTCCGCGCTCGATACGCTCCCTATTACGGAAATGAAGTCCGCCATTTCGGACTTCGGCCGTCGCGAAGGTTTGTGCGATCTCATTCTCGAGAGAGCTGCAAAAGTCGGAGTAAATATCTTGTACGCCGGACAGGAATTTATACAGCGGGTCGCCTCCACCCCAGGAGATCCAATGTATTCCGCTCTTCAGTTCACTTACATTCGCAAGGTAATCGGCCCAAAGCTCGTCGATGATCGCTAACGCGACCTCCCGGCCGGCTTCTTCCAGGCTGCTGTCGCCGATCGCTTTGCTTAACTCAGCATACTGATCGTCGGACAACATGGAGCGAATGCTCCAGTCGGGCGAAACGAGAACCTCACGTCTGCGCGCGTACACTTCACGCCGATGGTGATCAACGATGCCCTCATATTTCCAGAGGAACTGTCGAATCTGGAGATTCTGGCTTTCGGCTGTGCGCTGAACGCTATCGATGTCGGGATTCTCTCGGATACCAAAGCGCAGGAGAAGGTCGTCCTGAAGACTCACAAAGAAGCGCGACGTTCCGGGATCGCCCTGCCGTCCGGCACGGCCGCGTAGCTGATTGTCGATTCGCGCTGCTTCGTGACGGGTCGTGCCGATGACGTAGAGACCGCCAAGCTCCAGCACCCTTTCGCGGGATTGCGGCGGATTGCCTCCGAGAATAATGTCGGTTCCGCGCCCGGCCATATTCGTCGATATCGTCACTGCGCCTAACGCCCCGGCCTGAGCGATGATCTCTGCCTCGGCTTCGTGGTTGCGGGCGTTCAAGACCGTATGAGGTATGCCGGCCTTTTCGAGGCGCCGGCTCAATGCCTCGGATTCCTCGACACTAGCTGTACCCACAAGAATCGGACGGCCGGTTTGGTGCACGTTTCGAATCTCTTCGACGAGTGCCCGTATTCGCGCCTCTTTGTTCGGGTAAACAATATCCGGCAGATCCTGACGAATCACCGGGCGATGTGTCGGAATCACTGTGACGGGTAACTTATAAATTTTCCAGAACTCTTCAGCTTGCGTTGCCGCGGTACCGGTCATACCGCAGATGCGCTCATACATCGCAACCAGATTTTGCACGGTAATGGACCCGAGGATGCGCCCCTGAGATTTGAGGTGGACTCGTTCCTTCGCTTCAATTGCGGACTGAAGGCCGGCGGGCCAGCGGCGGTTCTCCGCGATGCGGCCTTTGAACTCATCTACCAGTTCCACTGAGCCGTTCTTCACGACGTAATCGACGTCGCGCCTGAGTAATGCGTGAGCATGTGCAGCATCGAGCACCGCGGTCAGAACGCGGAGGTTTCGCTCCTCGAAGAGATTTCCGCAACGGAATGCGTTTTCGACGCGTGTGATACCCGCATCCGTCAGTTGAATGTTGCGTCCGAACTCATCCACCCGGTAATGGGCGCCGAAGCGGAGTTGACGTACAACTGCATCAGCGCCATAAGCAAGTTGAGATTCTTCGCCGGACCCACCAGCGATGACCAGTGGGATTCGAGCTTCGTCGATCAGAATGGAATCGGCTTCGTCAATCAACGCGAATGCAAAAGGCCGATGCACCAACTCGCCGCTGCTACGGGCCAAGCCGTCCCTCAGATAATCGAAGCCAACCTCATTTGCAGTGGCATACGTCACATCGGAGTTATAGGCCGCGCGCCGCGCCTCTGCCGACATGTACTGCGAGATGAAAGCAACGGTCAATCCGAACCACTTATAAATCTC
>JAFARV010000500.1 GCA_019245255.1 Acidobacteriaceae bacterium
CGCCCTTATTCGCTACACTGAACCTTCCGGGTGCCTAACCTGACTTTCGCAGTCTGGGCGCAAAAATGCGATTTTCCAGCCAAAACAGGAATAAGCTTTTTTGTTTCATTGGGCGCGACCCGAGCGAGTTTGAAGACGAGAGTGGCACTCACTGATTAGGGGGCTTTCCGCTGCCGGGCCGGTGTCCCGGTGTCGAGCGCGGAAAGATTCTCGCGGATGATCGTGGCGAGTTTCGAGTTATCGCCCATGAATGATCTAATGGAAGCGTCAAGCATGTCCGCACGCTTCACGTTTTGCCAAGCGATGTCATAGCCGTTTGCGTAGGCAAGGTGACTGATAAATTCACGCTGCGCCCTGCCGTTGCCTTCGCGGAAAGGATGAAGCGCGTTCAACTCTCCGAGATAATGTGCCGCCCGGTTGCTGAAAGCGTCGGGGCCCATTCCCGCAAGGTGTTTTTCTTCCGCAAGCTGCCGGAAGATCGGCGCGGCGGCACTCTGGATGTGGGTATGGTGGGCGAACATATGGCCGCCCTTGCTGATGTCTATCGCTCGCAGTTCCCCCGCCCATTCGTACACGTCTTGAAAAAGATAGCGGTGAATGGCTTGCAGGTGGGCGAGATCAAAGCCACCTTTCAGTGGTTTTTGCGTGAGTTCAAAAGAGCGTATGGCAACATGGGCCGCTTCGCTTTTTTCAAGCGCGGCCTCGTCGGTGATGCCGAGGCGGTTTCTTAAAACGCCGGATATAGGGTCGACATACGGATCATCGCCGGAGTATATGGTCATTCGCAAACCGGCGTTGGATATTGCGTCTGGCTTCGTCGGTGTCGATCTCGCCCCGGGCAACACGCTCAAGGTCGGCAACAGTTTCTTCGGGCACTTTCAGCCCCTCAAGCTCCTGTTGCGCGACCGCATGGGCCACAGCCCGCATGTTGCGCTGGATTTCCTGATCGCTGAGCGTCGTCATCGGCGTTCCCATAATGGCCCTTAATTATTAGCATACGGCCAGGGCAAGGGCTGCTCGCCCACACATCCCGGATGAGCAGATGCGCTCTGCTCATCCGCCCTTATTCGCTACACTGAACCTTCCGGGTGCCTAGAGAAACAACCTATAAGGATGCAGGCGTAGACATCGATGAAGCCGCACGCGCGGTATCTCTAATAAAGAAAGTTGCCTCGAAAACCCTCACTCCGGACGTCCTCACCTCAATCGGCAGCTTTGGCGCGGGGTTCTCGCTGAAGGGCTTCCGGAACCCGGTCCTCATCAGTTCTGCCGACGGTGTCGGAACCAAGCTGAAGGTTGCTTTTGCGACCGGGCGACACGACACAGTCGGCGAAGACCTGGTAAACCACTGTGTGAACGATATTGCTGTGCAGGGCGCGACGCCGCTGTTCTTTCTTGACTATTTTGCGGTCGGCAAACTCGATGCAAAAGTCTGCGGTGACGTGGTTGCGGGCATCGCTCGCGGCTGTAAAAAAAACGGCTGCGCACTGATCGGAGGCGAAACGGCGGAGATGCCCGGAATGTACGCTCCCGGGGCATACGATCTGGCAGGTTTCATCGTAGGTGCTGTCGAAGAAAAAGGGCTGCTCACCGGATCAGGGATTACTCCCGGAGACGTGGTTCTCGGATTGCCGTCAAATGGCCTTCACACGAATGGCTACTCTCTGGCCCGACAGATCTTTTTCGAAGCCGCCGGGCACACCCCCGAAACCCGCCTGCCCGAGCTGCGAGACACTCTCGCGAATGAACTTCTGAAAGTCCACAAATCGTATCTGAAGCCGATACAATCGCTTCTCGGACTGAAGGCTTTGAAGGGCGCAGCGCACATCACGGGCGGCGGCCTGACGGACAATGTTCCCCGGATCCTGCCCGATACCTGTGCGGTCGAGATCGATGTGCATGCCTGGCCGCGGCAGCCCATTTTTCAGGTTCTGCAGGACTTTGGAGCTATTCCTGACAACGACTTGCGCAGAACATTCAATCTCGGAATCGGCATGGTATTCGTGGTATCCCGGCAAAAGCTTGGCTTCGTTTCGCAAAAACTGAAGAAGCTGAGGGAACCGTTCTATGAGATCGGGCGGGTGGTCGCCCGCCCTTCGAAGCGCTCACCAAAGGTCATCTACCTGTGAGCCGGCCCCGTCTCGGCATTCTGCTTTCCGGAAGGGGGTCGAATTTCGAAGCGATCACCCGAAATGTTCTCAACGGAACGATCAAGGCCGAAATCGCGCTCGTATTTTCGAACCGGCCGGATGCTCGGGGGATTGATCGAGCGCGTCAACTCGGGCTGACTTGCGCCACCATCGCCTCTGCCGGGGCGGACAGAGTGGAATTCGATCGGAAGGTGGCCGCCCTGCTGACGGACCATCACGTTGACCTCGTCTGCCTGGCAGGATACATGCGCATTCTCACCGGCGAATTCGTTCGGCAATTTCCGCAAAGGCTGCTCAATATTCACCCTTCGCTGCTGCCGGCCTTTCCCGGCCTCGATGCGCAATATCAGGCGCTGCAGCACGGGGTCAAAGTCTCCGGGTGTACCGTTCATTTCGTAGACGAGAATATGGATGCGGGACCGATTCTGTTGCAGGCGACAGTGCCGGTGCTGGACGACGACACGGTCCAAAGCCTCTCCAGTCGTATCCTCGAACAGGAGCATCGCGTCTACTCGGAGGCCATCCAGTGGGTTCTCGAAGGAAACTTCCGTATCGAGGGACGACGCGTATTAAGGACCTGATCCCAAAGGCATGAAGCTGAAATACATTGGCGCGGCGGTTGCCGCAATCGTCATTCTGATCTTCGTATCCGTTTGGATTTCCGGCAAATCCGTCGCTTTGAAGCTGGTGCGGCCTGTTACGGCGATCGGCACGGCGACAACTATCAGCGTGCAGGCTGACGACCCGAACGGAGTAAAGTCTTTCTCCGTTTCCGTCGAACAGAACGGACAAGCGCAGCAGGTCTATCAGGATAAGACCAAGTCTGCGCAGAAGACCCGCATCTATACGTTCACGGCGGGCAAAAGGCAGGCGGACTTTCTGAAAGAAGGGCCAGCCAGACTGGTCATCAAGGCCGCGTCAAACGATACACGCGGATCCACCACGACACTCGCCCAGGATATTCAGGTCGTACTGCGTCCGCCCTCAATTGTGGCGGATGGCCGCCAGCACTACATCAATCAGGGAGGCGCCGAGTTGGTGACGCTCGAACTGGCCGGAAGTTGGACGGATGCCGGAGTGCGGGTAAGCAGGTATTCGGCCGGGACGTTTGCCATGCCGGGACAACCCGACAACAGCAATCACCGCTTTTCGTTATTTCCCTATCCCTGGGACGTAACTCCCGAGACTGTCCCGGTTGCGTTTGCCCGGAATGACGCCGGCACGGAGGTAACGGCCTCGTTCTGGACAAGAGTGTTCCCAAAGAAATTCCGCGAAAGCAATATCCCCTTGACGGATGCCCAAATGCAGAAAGTGGTCGGGGAATTGGACCCGGAGGGCACAGGCAGCCTGTTGGATCGGTTTCTGAAGATTAACCGCGAGATGCGCCGGGCCAACAACCAGACCATTTACGATCTGCATAACAACACGGAGCACAAGATTCTCTGGTCAGGTCCGTTCGTGCCGATCAAGGGAACGCGCGAATCCTACTTCGCGGATAAGCGCAGCTACTACTATCAGGGCCGAAAGGTGGACGAGCAAGTGCACCTGGGCTTCGATCTGGCGCAGCGGACCAATATGCCGGTTAGCGCCGCGAACTCAGGCAAGGTGATCTACGCTGACAGGCTGGGAATTTACGGAAATTGCGTGATCCTGGATCACGGCTACACGTTGCAAACCCTTTATGGGCATATGAGCAGGATCGACGTGAAGGTCGGCGACATGGTTCAAAAGATGCAGAGCCTTGGAGTCAGCGGCATGACCGGCATGGCGTTTGGAGATCACGTACACTTCAGCATGCTGATTGCGGGAGCGCAGGTGAACCCCATCGAATGGTGGGATGAGCACTGGATTAAAGACCGGATTCTGAGTAAGATCGGCTCTCCGCAGGACATCAGTGCGGTACAGAGCTCGGCGCCTCCGCCGCAACGGACTGCTGTGGCCGCACACCGGCGAAAGCGCCATCATTAATGCTCCGGAATGCTCCGTGACCCGCAACCGGAGCGGTGGCTGAACCCAACCGCCTGCTACTGATGAAGTGAAAGGGGATTTAACATCGATGCCGGATTCACTGGATGGAAAGAAGGCCATCGTCACCGGGGGTTCGAAAGGGATCGGCTTGGAGGTTGCACGATCGCTCGTCAGCCATGGAGCCCAGGTCCTGATTTGTGGCCGCGAGGAGGCCGCCCTGGAGCGTGCAAGGGCAAGCCTGAACGGGAGCGCTAACGGCAAGAGTGTCGTTTCCATCGCGGCCGATGTCAGCGACAGCCAGCAAGTAGAGAGAATGTTTCAGTTCGCTGACAGCCATCTGGGGGGTCTCGACATCCTCATTAATAATGCCGGTCTGGGCATTTTCAGGGCTACAGGCGAGCTCTCAGTCGAAGAATGGAATCGGGTGATCGGCGTGAATCTCTCCGGAGCTTTCTACTGCAGCCGCGCGGCGATTGAGCGTTTTCAACAACATGGCACTGGCTGGATCATCAATATCAGCAGTCTGGCAGGCAAAAATCCGTTTGCCGGGGGTTCAGCCTACAATGCTTCGAAGTTCGGGCT
>JAFARV010000507.1 GCA_019245255.1 Acidobacteriaceae bacterium
CGGCCACAGACAAAACTCGCCCACTGATTCTCAGCCAGCTTCACCTGAACATCTGCGTCCGGCAGCAGACGGACGTAATCCAGAAGCTTGCGTGCTGGAATCGTCCCCGCCCCCGCCTTCTTGATTCGCGCAGGACAAGCACACTTGATGCCGAGCTCGAGATCCGTCGCGGTAAGCCACACCTGGTCTTCGTCAGTCTCAAGCAGGATGTTCGACAGGATCGGGATAGTGGTCTTTTTCTCCACTACGCCCTGAGTCAGCCCAAGTTCCCGTACCAGATCAGACTTGCTAACCGAGAATTCCATAGAGGTGTTCTAGAGAGCTCCTTGCTCCGCTTCGTAATCTTCTTCCAGGACAGGTTTATAGAAACAATAAAAGACCGGATTGAGAAGGGCTGTGGAAAAGTTGATTTCTCTCTAAATTATAGCAAAAAAACCAGCTTGTGGCTCTTCCAGCCTGTGAAATCCGGGTGCCCGAAAGGTTGAGAACCCCTATCGGCGGCAAACTGTCACAGAAACTCACATCCGGCGCCACAGGCGCGTGTGGAAAACGCATATAAGCCTAGTGGAGAGTATCGATTACGCCGTGGATGAGATTGTTCAAATCCTCATTACGGTGGCGTAGATCCTCGATTTTTTGAATCGAATGGAGCACTGTCGTGTGATGCTTTCCGCCGAAGTAGCGGCCGATCTCGGGCAGCGACGCTTGCGTGAGTTCCTTCACCAGGTACATGGCTATCTGACGAGGATATGCGATCTGTCGCGTGTTGCTCTTCATCTTCAACTGCGCCGGCGTCATCGAGAAGCGCTCGGCTACGGCCTTGATGATCGATTCCACCGAGATCCGCTTCTCTCCGCCGTTGCTGAGATGCTTCAAGGTCTGCTGTGCCATCGCGAGCGTTATCGGTTGCCCCGTGACGGAGGAAACGGCAAGCAGGCGAACCAATGCGCCCTCCAACTCCCGCACATTTGATTTCGTCTTCGTCGCAAGAAAGATACGCACGTCTTGCGGCAGCGTCATGCCTTCGGTCTCAGCTTTCTTATCCAGAATCGCCATTTTCGTTTCGAGATCGGGCGGCTGTATGTCAACAATCAGACCCCACTCGAAGCGCGAGCGCAGCCGCTCTACCAGACCCGACACGTGACTCGGAGCGGAATCGCTCGACATCACGATCTGCTTGCGGTGATCGTAGAGCTCGTTGAAGGTATGAAAGAACTCTTCCTGCGTCCGCTCCTTACCGCCGATTACATGGATATCGTCGATCAGCAGCACATCGGCCGAGCGGTAGTGGCGCTGGAAGTGCGGCATGCGGTCGAGCTTGATGGAAGTGATCATCTCGTTCATGAACCGCTCGCTCGAAGTGTAAACAACGTTGAGCCCGGGGAAATTGTCGAGTAAACTGCGGCCGATCGCATGAATCAGATGCGTTTTGCCAATGCCGACGCCGCCATAAATGAAGAGCGGATTGTAACTGCGCGAGGGCATCGTGGCGACAGCATTGGCCGCTGCATGCGCGAGTTGATTCGAAGCGCCAACGACATACGAGTCGAATGTCAGACGCGGATTCAGCCAGTTCGCTGAGCTCTCGAACGCAGGCCCCGGCGCGGTCGCCTTTCCGTGGCCGTTTGAGGTGAGATCCAAAGACTGCTGTGCCACAGAACCCCGCGCTGTCTGCTGCACCGCGTAATGAATTTTTCGCACCGGCAGGCCCAGTTCGTCGATGACCATACGAATCTGCCCCGCGTACTCCTGGCGAATCCACGCCTCAGTAGTTTCATCCGGCACGCGAACCGTTAGTTCGCCCTCACTAAGCGACGCAAGCGCTGTTCGCGCGACCCAGTTCTGGTATGCACCGGGACTGAGCCTTCTCGCGAGGGCGGTTTTGATTTGTTCCCATGCGTCTCCCAACCGAACCACCTCTGTTCTCCGGAAACGGCAAAGAAATTTCCCACAGCTTTTCCACTGGGTGTGGAAAACCAGGAGAAAACCGTAACTCTGTCGGGTTTAGCCTGCTGTCACTCGCAGCGCCGTCACAGATTAGAGGGAACCGCTTCCGTGTCTTCGCAAACCACTCTACCACAGGCGGCCAATTTTCAAACTTAAATGTGCAAGCGCTGTAAGTACCTGAATATGAGGAAGTTACAAGCGCGCGCGCGAGCTGTCACGGAGCCTTGGAAACAAGTGTCCGAACCGGTCGCAGCCAGTAACATCCGGGATTACAATCACATGAATTGACAATCG
>JAFARV010000556.1 GCA_019245255.1 Acidobacteriaceae bacterium
TACGGTTGTCCGCTTTCGGCAAGTTCGACAAACTGCTCAAAATTCCAGGCCGGTATCTCGCGATAGCCGTTCCAGAAATTCCGATCGCGATATCCCAGAACCCTTGGACCAAGCAGGATGGTTTCCATCGACAGCGCCTTTCCCGGGCACAGCTCGACATATCTCCGGACATACGACGCGATGTCGACGTTTCCACGACCCATAACCACCCATGTAACAGCAGCACCTTCCGGAACACGCCACACAGCACTGTCGCGCACGTGGCTGGTCAGCACATACGGATGCAGAACATCGAGAGTTACGTGCGGGTCTTCCATCGTCCACAACGGATTACCAGAATCGAGGCAAACACCCACGAAATCGGGGCCCGCTGCTTCGACCAGAGACTTCAATTGCCAGCCCTGCATGTCTCCCGCGTGATTCTCGATCGCGATCTTCACGTTCTGATCGATGGCTTTCGAACGGACATTCTTCAAAACGCGAACCGTGTCGTCGATGCGCGCAGAAAGCGGTCCCGGAGTGCGATCGTCCGCACTCCCAAGCACGGCTCTGACAATCTTCGACCCAACAACATTCGCCGCGTCAATCATGCGGCCCAATTGCTGTTCGGCTGTGCCTTGAGATGGCTCGAACATCTTCGATGTCGGGCAGATCGATTTCATCCCGATCTCGATTTCGAGACCTAGCTCTCGGGCACGGTCGCGCACACGCCGCAGATTATCCGGCTCGAGGCTGCCGAGGAAACGGATTTCTGAGAAGTGTACGACCTGCACTCGCTGTTTGGCGCAGTACTCGAGGTATTCGAACGGCGTCCATTTCTGGCCGCGCAGGCTAAACAAATCGATGCCGAGCTTTGCGCCAGGAGCCTGTACCTTAACACGCATGAGTGGCGACGCCCCGGCCAATGCCACGAACTCCCGCCGTTTCATATGTAGGCAAGAGTATCAATCGCCACGCCGGCTTAGCCGGTTCACCTCGAAAGGCGTCACACCATCCAACACCCGTCCATCGTCGACGGGATTGCCGTAGACGGCTTTCAGCGGCACTACGCCCGCCCACACGGGAAGCGCGTAGTCTTCTTCGTCATCGATCGGGCCGCCCGTTCGAACCTTCGCCGATGCTTCTTCTATCGCCAGCGCCAGAACGCTGGTCGCTTTTAACTCCTGCTCCGTAGGCTGCCGCGTCTCTTCCCATCGTCCCGGGACAATGTGATTCGTAAACAGGTGAAGCGCATGCCGCTTCTCATCGGTATCCGTCACCAGCCGCGCTTTTCCGAGCACCATCACGGAACGGTAATTCATCGAGTGATGAAACGCGGACCGGGCGAGCACGAAGCCATCAATCAGCGTCACTGTCACGCAGACATCTATGCCATCGCTCCCCAGGCGCATCACCCGGCTGGCGGCCGAACCGTGGATGTACAGCGTGTCCTCACCCCGCGCATACCCGGTCGGAATGGCGAACGGCTGGCCATCCACCACAAACGCCACGTGACATACGACACCCTGATCCAGAATCCTGTTAATCTGTTCGCGGTCATAGACGGCGCGCTTTGGCAGCCTCTTCACTTGAGTTCTAGGGGTGACTTCCACGCTCGACATGATCTTTCCACTTTAGGCTGCCCCTGTCCCTAACCGGAAGGGCCACTTCTCGCATCGCACTTGGTCCACTTCATTCTCACCGATATCAGAGACCCGAATGCAGTATGCTGCAAAGGTCAAACGCTTACCGAAAATTGAACATGGACCGGCGAACGTTCTCGAAAACCCTGCTGGGAGCAGCAGCCTTCACCCCATTTATTCAACGCGGATCTGCCATGGCTGACAACTCCGATTGGTTTCCAAAAGAGCAGATGATGACCATCGGGGTTTATTACTACCCCGAGGCCTGGCCTGAATCGCAATGGGCTCGCGACATGGAGAACATGAAGAAGCTTGGCATGGAGTTCGTCCACATGGCCGAATTCGCCTGGTACTTCATGGAACCCGAGGAGGGCCAGTATCAGTTCGATTGGCTGGAGCGCAACGTCGAACTGGCTGCCAACAATGGTCTGAAGGTCATCCTCTGCACGCCCAGCGCGACCCCGCCTG
>JAFARV010000564.1 GCA_019245255.1 Acidobacteriaceae bacterium
GATCTCTTTAAACCGGACGCGATCCGCAACGATTTGGACGGATTCGAGGCTCTCGGAAAGAGAGATGCGCTTATCTTCGGCCGAGTGGCGAAACCCGTCTAGCGTTTCCCGGATCGCATCTGCTGCGTTGAACGGCTCTGGGTGCAATTCAAGACGTCCGGCTTCAATCCGGCTCAGATCGAGAACGTCATTGATCAGTTCAAGGAGATGTCGCGAATCGCGTTGAATGTGATTGACGAACCGTTTCTGGCCGGGAGTCAGGGGCCCTTTCAACTCCTCTGCAAGCAAGTCAGCGAACCCGATGATCGTGTGCAAAGGCGTCCGCAACTCGTGGCTCATGCTGGCTAAGAATTCACTTTTGAGGCGGTTGGCTTGTTCAGCCTCGCGCGTGCGTATCTCTAATTGCTGATTGGTGGCGGCGAGTTCCGTTGCAAACTGTTGATGCATGGCACGGATGCGCGCTTCCGCTTCCTTTCTTGCCGCTATGTCTCGCACGATTGCGATCACTCGAGGGCCTTCGATGGCTCGGATTGGACTGAGACTGATCTCTACCGGAAACTCGGTTCCATCCTTGCGGCGCGCATACAACTCCAGTCCGATTCCCATGGGGCGCGTCGCAGGGTGCCCCATATAGGTTTGGCGGTGATCCCAGTGACGCGCCCTTACTCCATCGGGGACAAGAATCTCCACTAGCTGTCCTAGAAGCTCGTCGCGGTTGTAACCGAACATCCGTTCAGCAGCTGCATTCAGAAGGACAATACTTCCTTCCCGATCGACTTCAAAAATGGCGTCAGGTGCGGCTTCGAGGAGATCCCGAAAACGCAGGTAAGATTCCAATTGAACCTCCGATTCCGGCGTCTCCCATCCCTCTGTTTCCGGCATATGCAACAGATTAGCCAAACGCCCGCGCGAAGGCGCCGCCGCGCGACATACCGCCAGTCAAGGCCAGCGTTGTCATCTGGTCCGATTCGATCCTACTAGCGCGTATTTCCCGGACCGCCGACGGGTTGCAGTGCGGGTAGTCTTTGCATAACGGGCGGAAGTGCAGGGAAGGAGGCGTGAGGCTCTGCTTGATACCAGTAAGCTACGGAATAGAAATTATCCGAGCGGGCATTTGCGTGTCCATGCTCGATGGTTGCTTTGAATGACTGGTTGAATGGAATCGGCGAATCCAGGTGGAAGCGGTAGACGCTGGATCTGCCTCCGGCGAGTTCTTGACCGACAACCGGTGCTCCATAGAGCTGATAGGAGAAAGGCTCTCCGCCAAAATCCCATGCACCTAGAAAGTAATCTTCAGATCCAGTGCCGGCGATAGACGGTTCCTTCTTTCCGTCAATAAAGAACATATCGTCCCCTTCACCCCACCACATGTCCTGGTTCTGTAGTACAGACATGGTGACGCCCGCGTATTGTCCGTGGCCTTGTGCTTCCATCCAGACGTAATTATCCTCACCCGTGAGATTGGTCTTTTTATCAACCAGCGGCGTTTGATTTGTTTCCCATTCCGTGGTCCACCCATGATTTGGCTGAGCCTGCCGGTACTGTGCATGAAAGTAAATTGTTCCGGACGGAAGGGTGTGAGAGTAAGTGCGGTAATCGATATTGTAATAGAAGGCCCCAATCGGCTGATTCCCTTCGTTGGTAATCGTAATGCGAGCGTGATGCTCGAATGGCATCGGAAAGAACGAGTTTAAGCTCTTGTCGCTGCCGACCGACAGTAACTGCGATTGCCAGCGAAAGTACTCTCCAAAACCCAAACCGAAAAAGTCGCCGACCGGCGCCTCCACACTGGGCGTATTCTCGCCATCCCAGTACATCCGAAGCACAATGCGTTTGAGATGGTAAGGCTCGCGATCCGCAATGGTGAACCAGATATGCGAGATTGTGCCAGGCCCGTCGGTGTCCAGGACAGTCAATGTGCCGCCGGCGTCGACTTTCCTGAAATCGGCATTTCCGCCTGTCGGGTCCGCGCTGGATACGCGGTGGGGCGTGTAGGTTTGCTGGATTGTGAGATCCGGCTGCCAGCTCAGCATTTGCGCTCCGAGGGGCAGCACCGACAGCGCTATCAGCAATAGAGTGATCAATGTTTGCATAACTAATCCTGCTCCGAATTAGGGACTGGTTCTAAGTCGAACTCGAGACTGTGTTGCATTTGTGTTGTATCGCATTGTGTCACGAGATCAGCCTGTCAATCCTCTCCGTTATTGCGGCCCTGTTCTCGAGGGCTTTTGAAGCTTTCAGATCGTACTAGGAAATGCGTACTAGAACACACACGCGCGTTTCCCTATTTTTCCGAAAGCAGTTTCACAGTATTATCGGGCGGGAATAATCCCTACAAACTCGTAATGGAGGTTCTAATGAAATTATCGTGTGCGACGATCTGCGTCCTGGCCGTGTCGTGTGTGGCGGGCCAAGCCAAAGCGGACTGCCCAGCTTCGGTCACGAATCCGCTCAACTTGATTGCGGGTACCACTTGGGCGTTTCAGACTAATGACGGTCTCGCTGGCGACGCAACCGTCGGGACCTTTACGGCGCAGGTTAGCACGCCGAAGGGTGCAACAACTCCCCAGGGAGTTTTGACGATTCAGGAGACGTTCAACAACGCCGGCAGTATCGGTCGCCAAGTGACGGGTACGGGGAGCTATCAGGTCAATTCTGACTGCAGCAGCGGATCGCTCCTGTTCAAAGTAGGAAATAATTCATATGTTTACGCGTTCGTAATGGCACCTACCGGAACGCACATGTACCTAGCCAGCGCGAACATCAATGTTCCGAACTCAGGATTGGGCGCAAGCTCGGCAGGAAATCGCGGCGTTGCCACTCTACTATCTGGACCGCCGACCTGCAACGGGGCCAACCCTCTTTCAACTCTCGTGGGAACATGGGGCTTCCTGACGCAGGACTATGAATCATCGGCCGTGGGAATTTTTAAGGCTAGCATCGACCCGAAAAGTGGATTGGGAGTCCTGACCCTGACCGAAACAAGTTCAGGTTTCGGGGGCAACCTCGTCGTCCAGCAAATCGGCACCGGGCAGTATCAGGTTTACCCCGACTGTTCGGGCGGTCAGATTAATTTCAATGCGGATGCGTACTCCTATCAATACGCATTTGTTTTCGCTGGCCCGAGTCAGATTTACATGGTGAGCGACAGCACGGATAGCCCGAATGTGACCCTTGGCGCCTCGCGGGGGAATTTCGGCACCGCAACAAGATTCTGACGAGTGCCATTTTCGTTTGGTACTGAAGGCTGTCAGGGCGTCCCCTGATTATTCCTTCGGAGGACGTCTTGACGACCTGATTGCAACAGGTCTGACGGTGGGGGAATTTGGATCGAGCGATGCGATGCGTCCGTGGGGACCAACGACCCAAGGCAGGCTGAGCGCGTTCCAATTCCCAGAATCGAACCGCTTCCAAGTGTGGCCGTCGTCGCGAGAGAGGTCGCTTCCGTTCGGACCGACAGCGATCCAAGCCTGAATCGTCCTGTCCCAGGCACCTCCAGAGCGATACCCCGACGGAAACGCCGTCGCGAGGTGCCATGTCGCGCCACCGTCCGGCGAGAGCGCGACGTTGCTGTAGGCCATGACGAAGACGGCATCCTGCGCGGCGGCGATGAAGTCGCAGGCCAGGCACAGCGAGAAACCCGCGCCTGCCGCCG
>JAFARV010000830.1 GCA_019245255.1 Acidobacteriaceae bacterium
TTCATGCGCTCGGCGGCGTTGTGCCGGAAGCCTACACAGCGAGAGTGAACGCCATTTCGCGAACCGGCGGCACACCGTTGGGAGTGGCGAATGGTCCGCGACTCCTCGGAATCATTGATTTGCGGGACATCGTCAAAGCTGGAACCAAAGAACGTATGTCTGAGCTCAGGCGGATGGGCATGCGACCGGTAATGATCACCGGAGACAATCCCATCACGGCAGAAGCGATCGCACACGAGGCCGGAATGCAGGAGGTGCTTGCGCAGGCCACCCCCGCCGATAAGCTGACGTATATCAAGCGTGAACAGACAGCAGGACGCCGCGTTGCGATGACGGGCGACGGTACAAACGACGCACCGGCTCTTGCGCAAGCCGATGTCGGACTGGTCATGGGCAGCGGAACGCTTGCGGCGCAGCAGGCCGGAAACATGGTCGACCTGAGCAGTGATCCGACAAAACTGATTGAGGTGGCTCGAATATCGACCGAATTACGTTTGACACGCCGCGCTTTCACTGCTTTTTCCGTAGCCACCAGCGTGATCGAATACGTCCTGATTGTTCCCGTTATCCTCGCGACAACTTACCCGATCATGGAGCGTTTCAAGGTCCTGCACTTCAGAAGCATGCAGAGCGCAGTTTTGTCCGCGCTCGTGTTTAACGTGCTCGCATGTTTCGCTTTGATGCCCGTCGCTTTGCGAGGCGTGCCCTGTACCGCGCGGAACGTGAAGGCGCTCTTACGGCCTTATGTCATCGGCTGCGCGCTCGCCGGCCTGGTCCTGCCAGTAATGTTTTTCTGGATCATTGAGCATCTTCTCGGCCTAATGCGCCTGGTTTGAAAGCACCAGTATCAAAGCTGAGGCGGGACTGAGCCGTCGCCAATGACGGTGCTCCATTTACGGACGCGCCAGGAGGTAACAAGACCGTTCAACACATACGGATCGTTTTTGGCGAATCGCTCAGCCGAATCGGGCGATGAACCGCGGAAGACAATCACGGCTCCGTCAATCGGGTCCGCAAGTGCGCCGGCCAGAACGACTTCGCCGGCATCGTACGATTTTTGCAGATACGCGAGGTGAGACCCACGGTACGGCGCCCGCTTTTCTGCGACGTTCTCAATGTAGTCATAGAACAGGATGTAGTGCATGGTTCGAATTTGGCATATCAGGCATTGACAAAATCCTGCAAGATCTCGTTACTGACCAGCACGCCACGTTCGGAAAGCTTCAGCCGCTCTCCCGACGCTTCGAGCATGCCTGAATGCAGCCAGTGAGCAATCGGCTCTCGAAAACGACTCCACTCTTCATGGGTAGGTTCGATCCCCGAGCTCAAACGCAATCCGATGAAGAAGTGTTCTTCCGACCGCTGCGCAAGAACCGGCGGCTCCTTCGCGCCCCGCAGATATGCGTCCATCGAGTCCGGAGTGCTCCACCGGTGCACACCATCAAAGGAGTGAGCGTCAAGGCCGAATCCGATGTAGGGTGCGAGACTCCAGTATTTCAAATTATGTTTCGATTCGTAGCCCGGAATGGCGAAGTTTGAGATCTCGTAGCGCTCGATTCCCAGGGAACGCAGCCGCACCACAGCGCGCTCATAAAACTCGGCGGTACTATCTTCGTCAGGAAGAATTCCCGCTCCATAGCGTACGCCGCCTTGCATTACCTCCTTGCCGAGGCGGCTGTCTTCATCGACCTCGAAAATATAGACCGACGCGTGCGGCGGCGACAATCGCTCAATCCAATCCAACGATTCTTCCCATGACTCGCGCGTCTGGCCCGGAAGGCCAGCAATCAGGTCGACATTGATGTTCGCAATACCCCCGCAGCGCAACACCTCGACGTCGGCCAGAACGGTGGTAGCGGTGTGGCGCCGACCGGTTTGTTTTAATTCGGCAGAGACGAACGACTGCACTCCAAGGCTGACGCGATTGATGCCGCAGCTTCTCCAGACTTCCACCAAATCCGGGCTCAGCGTGCCGGGTGCGCACTCGAGCGTCACCTCGCCGAGCGCGTCGGATGGAATTGCGGCCATGACGCCGGTCAGCAGTTCCCGCGGCATCAGGCTGGGGGTGCCACCTCCTAAGTAGACACTTTCAGGAGGCCAATCCCAGGCATGCACGCGGATGTCTTCGATCAGCCGTCCCGCATAGCGCGCCTTAGTGTCCGCATTTGAAACGCCGGAGGCGAAGTTGCAGAATGTGCACTTCTGGTTGCAGAACGGATACGAAACGTAAACGCCAGACACAGGTGAACTAGAGCGAGACAGGCTCGCCAACCAGCTTTTCTATGGATTCCGCGATCAGACTGTCGAGCGTCTGACCTGTTTCGGGCAGGACAAAAGCATGCTGCGAATCGTTCCAATCGAGCTTGAAACTCTTCGAATGCGCCGAAACCCAGACTTGGCGAACGGGCGTGTTCGGACTGATAACAAACTTGGCCTTGGGTTCGTCAAACTCGATTGCAAGCGCCCCGGAATTGAAATCAGGTTCGAATTCGTACTGTTCCGATGCGCGGGACAGTTTCCTGTATAACGAATTCAGCGCTTCGTCGGCGCGGTTTTTGAATTCCTGTTCGTCCATTGTCGATATCTCTATTGTCGTCGCTGGCGGCAACATTTGGTAACTTTAAACCGTAGCCACTCATCTGCTAACTACGTGCATCATGGAGTCGTCGTGTGTCCGCCACACTCAAATACCTGCCACGAGCAAGCTATTTAGCGACTTTCTATACAATTACGAACGGGTTAAGCCTTTTTTCCCGCATTACTTCGCGGACCCGGACGCATTCAAAGACGCACTTCTACAGATTCAGTACCCGGACTCACGCCGCTCGGCCCTTATATCGGCCCTTCGCCCATTAAACCCGGGGTCGGCGTCGCTCGAGAAGCTTGCCGAGCCCGGGACCGTAGCTGTGGTCACCGGTCAGCAGGTAGGGTTATTTTCCGGGCCTGCTTACACCGTGTTTAAGGCCATTACTGCGGCCCGGCTTGCGCATCAGCTAACGGAAAGCGGAATCCCGGCTGTCCCCATTTTCTGGCTGGCGACCGAAGATCATGATCTCGCCGAAGTGGATCATGCCTGGGTTTTCAACCGTGATGCGGCTCCGGCGAAAATTGCCTTGGCACCCATGTCGAACGGGGTTCCGGTCGGGACCGTCGTTCCGCGGGAATGGCCCATTGCCGATTTGGAGGACGCGCTCGGCGACCTGCCGTTTGCGGGCGATGTGATCGCGCGCATCCGGGAGGCGTACCGGCCGGGAGCGACATTGGGTGCCGCCTTTCTTGCCCTTTTGCGTGACCTGCTCCGGGATCTGGATCTTGTTTTCATTGATCCACTGATACCCGAAGTCCGTCAGATAGCGGCGCCGCTCCTGAGCGATGCCGTGCGAAACATTCCCGACCTGTTGGCTGCGCTTCGATGTCGAAACGCGGAACTCGAAGCAGCCGGATATCACGCGCAGGTCCACATCGAGGACGATTCCTCGTTACTGTTCCTCATCAATGGAAAACGCAATCCGCTGCACCTGCAACAGGGTGCTTTTGCGACCAAGGAGCGCACGTATAACGCGAGCGAGCTGGCTCAACTTGGGCCGGCGCTGTCGCCCAATGCTTTGCTGCGCCCGGTGATGCAGGATTACCTGCTGCCGACAATTGCCTATGTTGGCGGTCCGGCAGAGGTGGCATATATGGCGCAGGCGCAAGTGCTATACGAGAAGCTGCTCGGGCGGATACCTGTTATTTTTCCCCGAAACAGCTACACGCTGCTGGATGCCAGATCCTCTAAGCTGTTAACAAAATACCGTCTGAAAGTCACTGACCTTCTAGATACTCACGAACACGTTCGCAATCGAATGGCTGCCAGGCTGATACCGGCGGCGTTGCGAAGCGAATTTGAAAACGCGGCGAGGCAGATAGCTTCATCGCTCGAGAGCGTCGACGCGGTCCTGAACGAGTTCGATCCAACGCTCGAAGCAGCGGCGCAAAAGAGCCGATCCAAGATGCTGTATCAGCTTGAACGGATGCAGCGCAAAATCGCGAACGAGGTGATGCGCCGCGACGAGCGCGCTTCGCGCGATGCAGACTACGTCCTGCACCTGGTGTATCCGCACCGGCATCTACAGGAGCGCTTTTATTCCATCATTCCCTTCCTCGCAAAAGCGGGCCTGGACGTACCCAAGCGGCTGTTTGACGAGACGCAATTAGCCTGCGCGGACCACGTCGTCAGGAGTTGGTAACGGCAAAGCCATTGGCTTGGGCCTGATCCCAGCCGCCAGTGAAGGATTCCGTGTGTCCCGGTTTTGAGGGAACGAAGCCAGAGGACGCGTTAGCCGAGGGCAAGGGTGTCGAAGGTGACGCCGATTTGGCAATTGGCGGCAGGTTGCCTTCGGCCAACCCGCCCCACGTCGCAGCCTCGGGCGGTGCGGCACTCAAAATTGTAGGAACGAACCCACGAGCTTTTTGCAATTCCCGTAGCGCCTTCAAGGAACGGTGGAAGCCGCGCTCGGCGCTGGTCATGAAGCGCTGGACGGCGGAGGCATGCGCGA
>JAFARV010000950.1 GCA_019245255.1 Acidobacteriaceae bacterium
GCTTGATATAGCGTTGAATTTCGATATTCATCTTGAACATGCTTGTGGAGGAAGCTGTGCTTGCACAACGTGCCACGTCATTGTTCAAGATGGTGACAAGAACCTTTCTGAAGCGGAAGACGACGAGCTCGATCGCCTCGACATGGCAGCCGGGCTGACTTTGAGATCGCGACTCGGGTGTCAGGCTGTTGTGAAGGGCGATGTAACGGTCGAGATCCCCGGATGGAATCGTAACTACATCAGTGAGGGCGGCAAATCGACCTTGGGTTAGCGGTTGAGCAGTTGTTCTGCCCTTCCGTTCACGGCCGGAAGCATCGCCAGCAATTTATCTGCCTGCTCAGGCGATAGATCGGCATGGACGAGAACATTCTGTTGATCCTGATCGACCTTGATCGCATCGTAGATTCTCATCATGTCCATCTGATTGTCGCGCGTCATTAGTCTGGCCATGCCGATCATTCCGCGCAGCGCGTCATGTACCCGTTTCGCACCTTCGGGCGAAAGGCAAACAAGATCTGCGTGCAAGTGCGCACCGTCGTCGAAACCCACACCAACACTCGCGGCCGTCACGTAACCCGCGATATTCGAAAGAGCCGATGCCGCATCTGACCTCAAGGGAACGCGATCCATCGGTATCCCCTGGCTGCTAACAAGCCACACCTGATCGGCCTTCGGTAATGCGTCGAATCGTGGTGCCAACGAATCGGGAACGCCGCCCCTTCCCGTATCGATGAACCGGTGTAGTGCGGTAACGGGACCTGCGACCGCAATGTTTTGCTTCGGAAAATAAACTGCCTGGTTTGCATCCCCGAACAGTGTCTGGCCACGATAGGTAAACTTACTGTCGCCTGATGACGCCAACTTCGGCCCAAGCTGTGATGAGGAAAAGTGACCTGTGGCGAGAAATAGTGGATTGTCTCCCTCCCATGCGATTAAGATCTGCGTGATATCGCGACGCGGATCAAGTCCGAGGCGTTCGGACGCGGTGTTCAGGACCGATAGATTCAACTGGTTTTCATGCCGCTTATAGAACGCGGATGCGGTGATCTGCTGGACCGCAGCGCCCGCGAGAACCGTGGTATTCGCCGGCACATACCTGCCAAGTTTGGAATCGATCTCAACGCCCTTTGTACTTGTCTTGCTGCACGCTGCGGTCGCCCCCAGAAGGCTTAAGACGGAGATAAGGACAGAAAAACAACGCACTAGAAGTCCCGCTTCCGAAAAATAAGCACGGCCGAAGACAGCGTGGCTATCGCAAAAGCCGCGGAGGTCCACACCGGCGTGAACCAATCGACATCGCGGTCGTACACGACAAGTTGCTTCATCACTCCTGCCAAATCATAGACCTTCGGAACGATCCAATACAGCGCCACCCACAACTGGCGTGACCACTCGGAACTGAGTAGGCGCATGGACCAGTCGAGTTGAGCGAGCAGCGTACTGATCAACATCAGGGCAACCGCGGCCATGATGGAGAGAGCAGCGCTTTCCAGAACGACTCCGACCAGCACCACGACACATAACAGGACGGAAAACATAAACACGCTGATCGGGATGGCAAGCAGAAATCGCGGGTCCCAAATCTGCGTTTTCGAACCCAGGATGAGCCAGATGCTGAGAATTAAGTAGGTGTGGTTCGCGCCGATGATCAGGACATTTCCTACATACCGGCCCAACAGAAGCCTGGATCGCGAAATCGGTTTCGATAGGAGCAGGGCGATGCGCCCCGATTCCAGCAGAACGGGTACCAGTCCGGCTGACGCAAACACCGCCAGCAGAGTGCCCCAGATATATAAGACGATCGTGATCCACGAATAGGCCTGATGTACGAATTTATTGATGTCGAAGACATCGCGCGATGCGGGTCCTATCTCAATGGTCACACGTGCGCCCTGCACGACGTCGACGCCTAGCACAAACAAAAAGAGTAGGATGAGCAGCGTCGAAAGGCCGAACAGGCCCCAGAACAGCCAGCGTGCTCTCGCCTCTTGGAAGGTATCCGCGATGATCGCCCAGAACGCGCCCGCTCTGTGGTCAGCAGTGGTTTGAGTCATGCGGCGACGTGCTCTGGTGTGTCGCTGGTCGTCCGGATGAAAACCTCTTCCAGGCTGCTGGTCGTCGCTGACATGCTCTCGACCAGACCATCGGCCGCACGCACGCGGTCGATGATTGCGTTAGCCTCTTCAAGAGTTAAGGCTTGCACCTCAAACCCCGTTTCTGACCGCGCAATACCAGCACCGATTCCACGAAGCTCATCCAGAACCCGTTCCGGAACTCCAGACACGAGAATGCGGTAACCGCGACCCGCCAGAAGATTTGCCATCTTACCTTCGAGAGCTAACTCTCCCTTCTTTAAAATCGCCACATAGTCACAGAAGGTCTCGACTTCACTCAGCAGATGGGAGTTGATGAAAATCGTCACACCCGTTCCGGTGAGGGAATTGAGAATATCGCGAATGTCACGACGGCCCACGGGATCGACACCGTCAGTCGGCTCGTCGAGGATCAACAGCACAGGATTGTGCAGAAGGGCCTGGGCAAGTCCCAATCGCTGCAACATGCCCTTAGAGTACTTTTTCAAACGAACGTCGCCCCACTCTTGCAGTCCGACGCGATCGAGCAGCTCCGGAATACGGCGCCGGCGCGTGCGCGAGTCCACACCGGAAAGCGCGCCATAGAAATCGAGCATCCCGAAGCCCGTCAGATAGGTTGGGAATCTGTGGTTTTCGGGCAGGTAACCCACCGGTCTTCTCGCTTCCGGCATCCTCGCATCGCGCCCAAACAGCCGGGCCGAACCGGAGGAAGGAATCACCGCCGAAAGCAGCATCTTCACAAAGGTGGTCTTTCCTGCCCCGTTTGCACCGAGGAGTCCGAACTTTACCGCACGCGGAACTCGTAACGTAAGATTCGAAACCGCCTTGATCTCACGGCCGCGGAGGCGCGAACGATAGATCTTCTGGATCGCGTCCGTCTCGATTGCGTAATCCGTGATCATCTACCCTTAGGATACGTACCCGAAACGATATTCGTTCTCCGTCCAAGATTCATGAAACGACTTTTCGCCCTGTTGTTCGTTTCACTTGCGTCTGGTTTACGCATATTCGCGCAGGTCACTCAGGAGCCTGCGCCTCAAACGCAGCCGCAACCGGCAAACCCGACGCCCGATATCAAATTGCGGACAACGGTAACAGTCAACGGTACTTTAAGAGAACAAACGCCGGTTCCGGTAACGGTCTGGCCCGAGCAGCAAATCGAAGAAACTCCCGGCACCGAATTAGACGATCGACTGCGCCAATTCGCAGGGTTTAGCCTGTTCCGGCGCACCTCGAGCGTGGTCGCTAACCCTACGACGCAGGGTGTTTCGTTGCGGGGTATCGGCTCCTCAGGCGCAAGCAGAACTCTCGTCCTGTGGGATGGCATTCCCATCAACGACCCGTTTGGTGGGTGGGTGTATTGGGACCGCCTGGATCCGTATGATATGGACCGCATCGAAGTGGAACCGGGAGCTCCGATCAGTGTATTTGGCGATCGCGCGATGAGCGGGACCATTTCGATGTTTTCACAGCCAGAGAAGCGCGACTATGCCGATATTGACGTGTTCGGCGGGAATGATGGCACAGTCGATGTCTCAGGCGCTTATTCCAATCTGTGGGGCCACTGGGGCCTGTCACTGCATGCTCGCGACCTCACCACGGATGGCTACTATATTGTGCCGTCGAGTTTGCGCGGCCGAGTGGACACGAAGGCAAATGTTCGCTTTGCAACCAGCGGTATGAATCTCGACTACTTAGGGGCTGCGGACCGCTTGTCCATTCACTTCGACATCCTCGCTGAAGAAAGACAGAACGGCACGCGACTGACACACAATTCCACGGGGCTCGGCACTGTGGGCGCGAACTATACGCACTCCTGGACTAACGATGAAGTATCAATTCTCGGCTTCCATACACGTGAACAGTTCCACAGTACGTTCTCAAGCGTGTCTCTGAACCGAAACTCGGAGACGCTCACTTCGCGGCAGACAGTGCCCGCCGAAGAACTCGGGGGCGCGGCGTACTGGCAGCATCATCAAAAGCGCTGGAATACACTTGCCGGCGCCGATACGGAGGACATACACGGGACCAGCTACGACTATAGTTACTCGACGCGAGTCCTGACGCCTAGTGGCGGAACGCTTTTACAACATGGCCTCTTCACACAGGCTGATTTTAAAATCGGCCCGGCGCGCTTCTTCGGAGGAGTTCGGCACCAATTCACCGGGCAGCATGGCGATACGTTTGTCAGTGGGAATGGCGGAGTCGCAGTAGGCGTTCGGCGCTTCCGGCTGCGTGCATCGGGATACCGGAGCTTTCGCGCTCCAAGCCTCAATGAGTTGTATCGCTCCTTTCGCGTGGGTAACGTGCTCACCGAGGCAAATCCCGGCCTGGTCCCGGAAAACCTCATAGGGGTCGAAACAGGCGCGGACTGGTCAAGCGAGAAGACCCGAATCGCTCTCAGCCTCTTCCACTATGACCTGAATGACTTGATAGATAACGCGACGCTGCGCATTACACCCACGTTGATTTTGCGCCAGCGGCAGAACTTCCCGAGCGCTCTGTCACGCGGCCTCGAATCCAATCTCAACCACCGATGGCGCAACTGGAATTTCAACGCGGGTTACCTGTTTGCCGATGCGCGTCTTTCTTCGGGCGCGCGTATCCCTCAAGTGCCCAAGCAGCAGGGAACGGCTCAACTGACATACAGCCGTCCCGCAACGCTCATTTCGTTTGGAATTCGTTCCTACGGGCTGCAGTTCGATGATGACTTGAACCAATTCAAATTACCCGGTTTTGCGGCACTCAGCGCGATGGCGGAACAGCACATTGCTCACGGCATCAGCGCGGTGGCAAGCGTCGAGAACTTATTAGATCGGACATACCTGGTTGCGTTAACTCCGTTTCCGAACACCGGCTCACCCAGACTGTGGCGAGTCGGACTCAAATGGGGTGGGCAGATCCGCTGAGGCCACACATCGATTCTTCATCCGCAGTGTAGGTGTATATCTTCGGGAGCCAGCGCGCATCTATCGTAAGGCGAATAGTGTGCCGGAGGAGGAACTATGGACGCGATTCCGCTGCCCTTCTATGAGATCGCACCGCTGGACGATATAACCAGAAACGTAAAAGGTCTGCGCATTCTCTTTGTAAACGTTTTCGCCATCTCCGCTCCGGAGAGCGCTGGCTGGACTCTCATCGATACGGGACTGTTTCTGTCGGCGGGAAAGATCAAGCATTGGGCGGATGGACACTTCGGCAAGGAAACGAAGCCCAATGCGATCATCTTGACGCACGGACATTTCGACCATGTCGGCACGGTTAAGGAGCTCTCGAGCGAGTGGAACGTTCCGGTCTACGCCCATCCGGCGGAGCTACCGTATCTGACCGGCCATGAGAAATATCCCCCTCCCGACCCTGGTGTCGGCGGGGGGTTGATGGCCATCATGTCCCCCATTTACCCTCGGACATCCGCGGACCTGAGCGGGCGTGTGCAGCCGCTTCCGGAGGACGGCTCCGTTCCCACATTATCCGGTTGGCGCTGGTTACATACACCGGGCCATGCGCCCGGGCACATTTCCCTATTCAATGAGCAAGAGCGATGCCTTCTGCCCGGTGACGCGTTCTGCACAACGAAACAGGAGTCATTCCTGGCGGTTGCGAAGCAGACTCCCGAACTTCACGGGCCGCCCGCGTACTACACTCCGGATTGGGAAGCGGCGCGCGAGTCGGTACGACTGCTTGCGAGGTTGCAACCGAGGACTATCGCGCCGAGTCACGGCCTCCCCATGTGCGGCGATGAAGTAGCGGACCAGCTGAATCGATTGGCCGTGGATTTCGATCACATCGCGCTGCCGGAGCATGGCAAGTACGTACATCGGGCGAGCACTGCCGGCTGAAAGCTTGTTCATGTAGAATCACGGATCCACGTCGAATTCCGAGGCGTGGTGCAACCGTCGAAAGCAGTAAGAAGCGTAAAAGCTTCCAGAGGAACTCAAAGGGAGGTTCCACATGCTGAAGAGAGTTGCACTACTCACATTCACGTTGTTTGGCGCCGTTGCGCTTTTGCCTGCGGCGGCGTCTGCGCAAGACTGGCGCTACGACCAGAGCCGGCGTGCCTATTCAGACCGGGATGATAGACGCTGGCGCGACCATGACCGCCGCGATTACGATCGGCACAAGTTCGAACGGAGAGACTGGCGGGAACAGGAGTGGCGTGATAATCGTCCTGCGCGCTACTACTACGGCAATGGCGGGCAGGCCTACTTCTACTATGGGACTCCGCAAACTTACTACGGCGCCCCTTACTGCAATCGATAAAAATCATACGGGCACGGCGGAGTTGCCGTTGCAATCCGCCGTGCCCGCAAAGTTGGAATGTCCTAGTTTTATATGGTGGTGCCGCGACGTCCGGCCAATAAGCTAATCACGAACAGCACCAGGAAGACTATGAAACAGATCTTCGCGATACCGGCAGAGGCAGCAGCAATGCCGCCGAACCCGAGAACCGCAGCGATGATCGCGATTACCAGGAATACCCACGCATACCAGAGCATACTCGTTAAATCTCCTCCCGTCGAAGTGGGAAGCAAATCCCATGCCACATGCGGTGGCCCCTCACGAGATGCTTTAATGAGTGCCTAACTCCAGATTGATGTGTGACTTAGCACTTCGACCGACATTTCGTCCAGTGGGCCTGCAGGCTCCGACCCCTGAACAAATTTCGCCCCGGACGTAAGAATGGCCAAGAGCTTATAGCCTGATTTACACTACCCGGGTCTCAGCGATGGGCAGCCTTTCGGGACACGGATGGTGCTGCAGACTGCGGCCCACGACGCGTTGGGCCGACGTCCTTCAAAGCTCTTGGGTGCTCATGCCAAACGTCCCACAGCTTTGAGACATTGCGCACGAACTCCTTCGGCTTTTCTTCGTAAACGCGCTGGCCGAGGCTTTCCGACTTCTTACGAAGCTCTCCTTGCTCTTGCCGGGCGAGTGCGCTAAACAGCTGAACCGTATCCTGGCCACCGAACCCGTCGGAATCTTGCTCAAGTTGCTCACAAAGCACGACCAGGTTGTGGTCGTCGCCCAGCCAGGTTTCGAGGTCGTGAAGGCTGTTCTCCCGGGCCTCCATCATCTCGGTCCATAAGCTTTCGAGCAGGCGGATGTGATACCAGTGGTCCTTCGCCCGCTTCCGCCACTCGTGGTAGTCTTCCGGCCTGGCGGTTTTTAATGCCACACGCATAGCGATCTTGCCGTCGCGGTAAGTGCGCTTCAGACCTGAGGCAATCGATTCAAAGCCATCATTGTCGAGCTGCCACTTCAAAACCCGTTGGCGAGCTGTGCCGAGCCCGCTGATGGCCTCGTTCACGACACGCGTGACGTTCAGTGCCTTCTCTTTTTGCTGTTTGCGCAGCCGCAGGCCCTTGCGAATCGGAGCAAGACCATCGGCTGTAAGTTTTCCGCGGTGCTTCCCGACAATTGAATCGAAGGTTTCGATAATCGCGCCGGCATCTCGGAGTTCTGAAAGCCGACCCCCGAGTTCCCGGAGCGCAGCGTTCTCGGTCCGGTACGCAGCATCAAGCTCGGGCCGGATCAGTTTCAGGACGCCACGCAGCTTTTTGATGCTTTTGCGAGCCTCGTGAATGGCCTCGTCGCGCTTCTTTCCGGTTCCGTGCTGCAACTGATCGATAGCGGAATCGATCTCTTCGGTCGCGATCCGTTTTATGTTTTCAGGCACGCTTTCGCCGGCTTTGAAACGATAGGGCATTACAAAAGTTTTATCGCGTTTAGAGGGTGAGCCTGTTTGGTCGCGTGTTTACGAATGGCCTTCGTGCGGATGCGTTGGCGCGAAGTTCGTCGCGTCCGCCCCGTATTCTTTTGCGGCTTCCTGATGCCGGCCCAACAGGTGCAGGGCGGTGGCTGTTACGT
>JAFARV010000027.1 GCA_019245255.1 Acidobacteriaceae bacterium
CCCTTTGGCGCGATGAACTGGGCCGGTCCGATTTCGGGCCCGGCGTTTTGGGAGAGAATCTCGAGGTGACGGGGCAATCGGAGGCGACCGTGTGTATCGGCGACACGTACCGCGCGGGCGAAGTTGTGGTGCAAGTCTCCCAACCGCGGCAGCCATGTTGGAAACCCGCCCGGCTGCACGGCTATCCGGAATTGACGCGCCTGATGGCGAAACAAAGCCGCACCGGCTGGTATCTGCGAGTTTTGCATCCGGGGATTCTCGAAGCTCCATGCGCGATCGAATTGATTCGCCGGCCGCATCCCACCTGGACGATCGAGCGGGCCAACCGTCTGCTCTACCACAAAGCGGAGAGTCGCGAGGCGAAACTCGAACTCGCGAACCTGCCCGAGTTGTCTACCGCGTGGCAGGAAATGCTGAGCACACCCGCATGAACTTCCGCTACCCTGTGTTTCTCGATCTGACCGGGAAACGCGCATTAGTGGTCGGCACAGGTTACGAAATTCCATCAAAGGTTCAGGCCCTGGTGGATGCGTCGGCAAACGTACTCTACGTCAACGAAACGGCGGATCCGAAGATTGAGGCTCTCGCTGCGGCGGGATTGATCGAATGGAAAAAACGGAGCTTTGAAGCAGCCGATCTGGAGAACTGTATGGTCGTCATCGCGGATACCGTCGACAATTCGGAGATCTTCCGATTAGCTGAAGAGCGGCGCATTCTGTGCAATTCGGTAGATGATCCTCGGAACTGCCGCTTCAGCTTCGGATCGATCCACCGCCAGGGCGATCTCACGGTCGCGATTTCGACCAGCGGGTGGGCCCCCGCCGTCGCGGTGAGGCTGCGCGAGAAACTCGAGCGGGAAATCGGCCCCGAATACGGAACGCTGCTGAAAATGCTGAAGAAAGTCAGACGGGAGATTACGTCGCGCATTGCCGATTTCAGCGCGCGCCGGGAACTCTGGTACCGGATCGTCGATTCGGATGTACTCGAACTTCTGAAAGCAGGGCGCGAACCTGACGCGGAGGCCAGGATTCGCGCCCTGATCGAAAACGCAGTGGAGTTGAATTCGCTACCCGCGGCCTGCGAACCGCCTCTTGGTCAACAGCGCAATCCCCGTGAGTAACAGGCCGACCAAACCGAAGGTACCCGGTTCCGGCGTGGGAGTCGCAAGCAATCCGTCCACGTTCCCGGCAGCGTCGGCATAGAACCCGACGACCTGGCCCAGGTCGTTGATGCCGTTCAAAGTGGTTCCACTGATGCCAAAGCCGTTCGCGGTCTGGACCGATGCCGGATCGGAGATCACGGTCCAGGTGTTCGTCGTTGAGTCATAGACGAAACCTTCCGGGAACCCCCCCGCGGCGGTGTCCGTTCCGACTACCTGTCCGAGATCATTTACACCGAAGAACATGGGATTCGTGCCGTTCGGATCGGTCGGAGTCGAGTAAGTGTTCGTAAGCGGGTTGTAGATGAAGCCGTTATCCGCGCCAGAAACTACATAAAACCCCACAATCCACCCCGCGTTGTTGATCCCGGTCGCGGTGACTGCCGTCGCGCCTAAAGATGCCGGTAGGGAAAGCGTCGTAAGCTTCTGGGTGCTCAGGCTGTAGAGGAATCCATGGGCGTTCCCATTCGTATCGTTATAAAACCCGACTGCCTGGCTGTTGTCATTCAGGCCCAGTACCTGGGTGAAGGTAGTGGAGGGGCCGTCAACCTGTGTGAACGTCCCGCCCACGTTCGTAAAGCCGTGGTTGACTCCCGTTGCATTGATCACCGAAAATCCGGCGGTGTTGTAGGTCCCGCCCGTGAGCGTGTTGTTGATTGCTACGACCTGCGTTTGATCGGCGCCCGAGACGTTCTCAGCCGTAAACGCACCGTTCTGGTACGTAAAGCCATTGTTGTTCACTTTGGTTCCGTCGCCGAAGTAGCCCGCAATTACTCCGCTGTTGTTGATACCCAGCAATTGATTGAACACCGGAGTTTGAAGAGGAATATCCGCCGGGTCGTTGATGGTCTGAAAGGTATAGTTGGCTGCGTGTAACATACCCGTACACGCAGCGGCTAAAGCGAAATTCCTTAAACAGCTCCTTATGAGTTTGCCTTGCATGTTTCCTCCTGTGTTGTTTTTGATCTGTAGGTGCGCATTGTGCTTTTTTACGATTCAATCGTTCTCAACAGCTTGTGCTGACGAAACTGCACACGACGAGAAACTGTTGGCCGAAAGTTTCCGACTATAGATATCGTCTAAAGCCGTGTGGTAGCAAACTTTCTTCAGGGGAACCCAGATCGGTGTTTGGCGGCTCGGTCAGTGGGGAATATCACGTCCAGCTTATGCGAACCAGACTTGTGGTGATCACTTTCACGGCTGCACTTCTCTGCACGCCCGTGGCGAGCCCGGCAGATACACCGGGACATCACCCGCCGTACTTACATGCGCGTACCGATCTGCACACCGCGCAACTCCTATTGCGCGTACACGATCAGCCGGAGGTCATGCGGCAGCTACGCCTCGTCGAAGTAGAAACCGAACGTGCGATTCGAGAGCTCGATCGTGCCGGTATGATCGACCGCGAGGATATGGACGATCACCCGAACGTCGACCTGAGCCTGGATCGTCCGAGGCGTCTCCAGAAGACGATGGAACTGCTGACCAAGGCCAGGGAGCATATCTCAGTCAGAGAGGACAATCCGAACGCGGCCGGCTGGAGGGATCTTGCCACACGCCACATTGACAGCGCAATCATTCAGTTGCGCCGTGCTGCCCGTGACCTTCGGATAGAGCATCTCAAAGGCTTTTAGAGTGCACTCAGCCCTGGCGCATTTGCCCTTCGACGATTCTGGCGGCGCGCTGGCTGATCAGATCCGCGACCTTCCCAAGCAGATCGGGAACGTCCTCCGATTTCACCAATACCTGCTTTGAGCTGTCGGGTTGATGATTGAGGTGCGTGGTCAGGATCGCGGTCGCCGGCTTGTAGTGCATGAGGCGGGCGTGCGCCAGCACCTCGAGACCGGCCTGAGGGGACTCCATCTGCAGGTCGCTGACGACAAGCTCGTATTGTTTTTCATCGAGCTTGCCAACCGCCTCGGCTGCCGAAGCCGCGGAATCGACCTGATAGCCACCCGCCTCTAGTACCGCCCGAACCGCGAGACGGGACGTAAGATCGTCGTTCACGACCAGCACTCTGGCCAGTTCCAACTCCCGGGCGGGTAACTCCGGCACGTGGTTTTTCATAGGTCCGTTTTGACCCGAACTTAGTGTAAACGAAAACCCCGAAAATCCGAATAGTGCTTTGTAATGTTTTTGCTTAGTCTTCGTCCCGAAATACGCGGTCGAAAATACGATCTACGTGCGCCAGCTGACGCTCGACTGAAAACGCGTGGTCCAGTTGCGTTGCGTTCAAGTACCGCCGGATCTCCGGGTCGCTGCTGATCGCCGCCCTGAAATCGCCCTCGTCGGCCCAGGCTTTCATTGCGTGCGCCTGAACCAGCCGATAGGCATCCTCGCGGAGCATCCCCGCCGCCGCGAGATCCAGCAATAGCTGTCCCGAAAAGATCAGTCCTTGTGTCTGATCGAGATTACGGCGCATCCGGCCGGTGTTCACTACCAGTCCGGAAATCAGCCATGCCGTTTTCGCGAGCAGGTAGTCGATCAAAATCGTTGAGTCAGGCAGAATGACGCGCTCTACGGAGGAATGGGAAATGTCGCGCTCATGCCAGAGCGGGACGTTCTCAAACGCTGCCTGGGCATTGGCTCGCACGATCCGAGCGAGGCCTGAGATCTGTTCGCAGGTCACTGGATTCCGCTTGTGTGGCATTGCTGACGAACCCTTCTGACCGGGCGCGAAGGGCTCCTCCGCTTCCCGCACTTCAGTCCGTTGGAGGTGCCGGATTTCCAGCGCAATTTTGTCGAGACTCGAAGCGATGCCGGCCAGGACGGCAATGTAGTTGGCGTGCAGGTCACGCGAGAGCACCTGGGAAGTGATCGGCGCAGGACGCAGCCCCAGACGCTCGCAAATCTTCTCCTCGGCTTCCGGGCCAATGTGCGCGAAGGTGCCAACCGCGCCCGAAATTTTCCCCACTCGAATCTCTTCTGCCGCATTGCGGAAGCGCTCGCGATGGCGGCGGAACTCGTCCCACCATAGGGCCGCCTTAAGGCCAAACGTAATCGGCTCCGCATGAATCCCATGCGTGCGGCCGATCTCGAGTGTGCGCTTGTGCTCGAAGGCAAGCCGCTTTAGCGCGCTAGAGAGCTGATCGACATCCTGCGCGATCAGCTTGGATGCGTCTCGGATCTGCAACGCCTGGGCGGTATCGACGATATCGTTCGAAGTCAGACCATAGTGAAGCCACCTGGAGGCCTCAGCTGCGTTCTTCGCTTTCATGGCCTCGGTAACGGCGGTGGTGAACGCGATTACGTCGTGGCGGACTTCGCGCTCGATCTCCTGGATTCGGGCCAGATCGAAGGAAGCGCTGGCGCGAAGAGCTTGGGCCGCCTCAACAGGCACCTCGCCCAATTCCGCGAGTGCGTCCGAAGCGGCCAGTTCCACCGCGAGCCAGCACTCGTATTTGTGTTGTTCACTCCAGATGGCGCCCATTTCCGGACGCGTATAGCGGGCGATCATCGTAGCCGCCCTCTATTTTCGCCTGCGCGGCGAATCCGTAATAGAAGTTTTGCTCAATAACAGAAGACTTCGCTTTGAACGCCTGGTTCGGCAACCACCAGGCGCGTGAACAAGGCCCGCCCATCCAGCGCCTTCAGGCCCAGGTTGCGGACCAATTCCGGATGATTATTGTGCTCGCTAATATGCCCGAGAATGAGCGTCGACACGGTCGTATCCAGATGCTTGCGAACGAAGTTCGCCGCTACCTCATTCGACAGGTGCCCACGCCGGCTCATGACGCGCTGTTTCACCGACCACGGATACGGCCCGACGCGCAGCATCTCGAGGTCGTGATTCGATTCGAGGATCACGATATCCGCCCCACGCAAGTGGAAGCGCAAGGAATCCGTCACATAGCCGAGATCGGTCGCGATGGCTATCCTGACTCCGTCCGCTTTGACTGTAAAGCCGACGGGATCCGCCGCATCGTGTGGAATCGTAAAACTACTTACGTCGAAGTCGCCGACAGTGAACGAGCAACCCGCCTGAAAACGCTCGAGCGCGGGCGCCGAACCGTTCCAGTCAACGTATTCTGCAGTCCCGAAGCTCAGGTACACGGGGATGCGTCGCTCGCCTTCTTTCATCACGGATGTCAGCCCGCTGGTGTGGTCGGTGTGTTCGTGGGTGATCAGAATCGCGGTGAGTGATTCAATGTCTTCGCCAATGGCGGCGAGGCGCTTCCTGATTTCGCGCCGGCACAGCCCCACATCGATCAACAGCCGCGTCCGTTCGGTAGCAAGGAATACCGAGTTTCCGGCACTGCTGCTCGCGAGTATGCAAAGCTTTACGATGTCTTGCTCCTTCTCGGGGGCCGGTGCTTCTTCACGTTATACCAAACTCCAAACATTTTCGTAACTTTTTGTCGAGAAATTCGCCTGAAACCGTCAATCCGGCTCCCCCTTAAAATAGGAGTTTAATGAAAGCGCGCGTGTTCGTCTCGGTAAAGCCGACAGTGCTCGACCCCCAGGGCCAAACCATCTGTTCCGCTCTGAACGGATTGGGACACAACGAGATAGCGGCCGTGCGGCAGGGCAAATACTTCGATATTGCTCTCACGAACGGCGTGGCGCCTGAGCGGGCTTCCCGGTTACTTAATGAGATTGCCCGCGACGTGCTTAGCAATCCTGTCATTGAGGATTACCGGGTTGAGATTTTAGATTAGGATTTTCAACTATAACTTTTTTATGTGCGGGATAGTAGGTTACATCGGCGCTCGTGAAGCGACGCCTCTCATTGTCGACGGGCTCCGGAAATTGGAGTACCGCGGATACGACTCGGCCGGAGTCGCCGTGTTCTCGGAGCAACGGCAGCTGGAAGTGCGACGCGCTTCCGGCAAGCTGCGGAACCTCGAAGAAGCGATCCGCACGAAACCAGTCCAAGGGCTGTACGGCATCGGTCATACGCGCTGGGCAACCCACGGCCGCCCCACGGAAGAAAACGCTCATCCGCACCGTGACTGCACAGGCCAAATCGTGGTCGTCCACAACGGGATCGTCGAGAACTATCTGGCGCTCCGCAAGCAGCTCGCGGCAGAAGGTCACAGCTTCAAAACTGAAACCGATACCGAGGTGATCGCGCACCTGGTCGAAAAGTACCTCAACGGCAATCTCGAAACAGCCGTGCGGCGTGCGTTGAAAGAGATCACGGGGGTGTTTGCGATCAGTGTGATTTCGAGCTCCGACCCGAACAAGATTGTCGCCGCACGCTCCGGGCCGCCGGTTGTGGTCGGTCTTGGCGATAAGGAATTCTTCGTCGCTTCCGACGTTCCAGCCATCCTCGCCCACACCCGGGACATGTTCTTCCTGGATGATGGCGACGTCGCTGTCCTGACGCCCTCCGGAGTCAAGCTCACCGATTTCGACGGGAAAACGGTGCACCGGCCCGTCTCGCGGATTCTCTGGGACCCCGTCATGGCGGAAAAGGGCGGCTACAAGCATTTCATGCTGAAGGAGATCTTCGAGCAGCCGCGCGCCATCCGCGATACCATGCTCGGCCGCGTGGGACTCGAAAGCGGGCGCATCTTCCTCGATGAAGTGACCATTTCAGAAGCGGAGTTCCGTCAGTTTCAACAGGTGAAGATCGTCGCCTGCGGCACCAGTTGGCACGCCGGACTTGCCGGCAAGTTCATTATTGAGCGGCTTGCGCGTCTGCCGGTCGAAGTCGATTACGGCAGCGAGTTCCGGTATCGCGACCCGATCATTCAGCCAAATACGCTGACGATCGTGATCTCGCAGTCGGGCGAAACCGCCGACACGCTGGCCGCACAACGAGAAGCAAAATCGAAGGGTTCAAAGACGCTCGCCATCTGCAACGTCGTGGGATCCATGATCACACGCGAAGCGGCCGGGAGCCTGCTTACGCACGCGGGCCCCGAGATTGGCGTGGCTTCCACCAAGGCGTTCACTTCTCAGATTACGGCCCTGGTAATCCTCGGCATGTATCTCGGCCAGGTTCGTGGGACGTTATCGCACGAGCAGTCGATTGCTCTGGTCGAGGAGTTAGCGCAGATCCCGGGCAAACTCGAGCAGGTGCTCGCTCAGGACAGTATCTATGACGAGTTGGTGAAGCACCTCTTCCGGGCGCAGGATTTCCTGTACCTCGGACGCGGCATTCACTTCCCCATTGCTCTCGAAGGCGCGCTGAAGCTGAAGGAGATCTCTTACATCCACGCCGAAGGCTATCCGGCGGGCGAGATGAAACACGGACCGAACGCGCTCATCGACGAGAATCTTCCAGTGGTTGTGCTCGCGACTCGCGATCCTCAATCGGAGGAGAGCCAGGTTCATTACGACAAGACGCTGTCGAACATCCAGGAAGTGAAGGCCCGAAGCGGTATCGTCGTCGCGGTTGCGTGTGAGGGAGATGAGGAGGTTGCCAAAATGGCCGACCATCTCATCACCATTCCTGGCACCCGCGAACTGCTGCTTCCGTTGCTCGAGATGATTCCACTGCAACTGCTCGCGTATCATGTGGCGGTCCGGCGCGGCTGTGATGTTGACCAGCCTCGAAATCTTGCCAAGAGCGTGACGGTCGAGTAAGCCGATCGGCGCTAGCGCTATGTTTTTTCCCCGCGCTGTGGTAGCGCTCGCAGTCATGGGAGGTCTGCCACTTGCCGCTCAATGGGGGCCTCAGAGTTATAGCGAAACCCAGCCGAAGATGTATGCACCGGGTTTCGACAAAAATAATGAGCCCGGGAAAGGCCCGCAGGGTACTGTCGTTCTCGGCATTCTGATAGATGCGATTGGAAACGTCGCACGCGCATCTGTGCTCAGCCCAATCGGGCACGGATTGGATGAGAAAGCACTGGAGGCAGTGCGGAAATGGAAGTTCCGACCGGCTAAAGACGGATCTGGGAATGCAGTCCCGTGCTCCGCCGTGGTTGAGGTCAACTTCCGCCTAGTCACAACGCCGAAATCCGATCCAGCCGAACAGCAGCGGCTGACGGGATACGCTGCCGCCATTCACAATCTCAGTTCGGCCGATCCCGATTCTAGAAATGCCGCAATCGAAAAGTTAAAAGAACTTGCCGATCAGCACTTTGGCCCTGCCATGTACGAGATCGGAAAGCGCCAGATCAGCGGGGACGACGGCTTGAAGATCGACGTGCCGGCGGGGATAAAAATTATGCAGGAAGCGGCGGATTTGGACGATGCGGACGCTGCAGAGGACCTCGCTTTCATGTATGCGCGAGGCGAGCACGTGGGCCGAGACCTGGAGCAATCGCGTTACTACTTCGAGCTTTGCGGCAGAGCTGGACGTGCCGATTGCCAATATCAAGTGGCGCAGTCGGTTCTGCAGGACGCTCGAACGAGCGATGATCAGCGAGCCTATGCGCTCGCTTGGGCGCAACTGGCTGCTGACCAGGGTCATCCGGGTGCGCAGGAACTTTTCAGTACGTTCAAGCGATCACTCACTGCCGAGCAGCGGGCCAAATTTCGGACAGCTCTTAAGGTGCTGCAGGGGGCCAATAAGCCGACCCGATAAGCAGTGTCATCAGGTTTCTCCCGCATTGACGGGATACCGCAACAGACAGATTTCATCGTCCACGCCATAATCGGGATGATGGCTTTTGAACGAGAGGTGGAAGTAGCCAAGTTAATCGCGCAAGAGGCGTCCGCGCTCGCGCTTGATTACCAGAGGCGCGGTGTGACCGCCGAATCGAAATACGACGAGTCACCTGTGACCGCAGCCGACCGCGCATGCGAGAAGATGATCGTCGAAGCGATCGCTCGCGAGTTTCCCGAAGACGGTGTGCTCGGCGAGGAGGGCGCGAATCGCGAAGCGCGCAACGGCCGAAAATGGATCATCGATCCGATAGATGGCACGCGCGATTTTGTTCGGAACCTTCCGCTCTGGGCAGTTCTGATCGGGCTTGAACAGGACGGCGAGATCGTGGCCGGTGCTGCACATTGTCCACGCCAAGGTCTTTTGTTGTGGGCAGGAAAGGGCTTGGGCGCCTGGGCGAACGGCACGCGCATTCAGGTGTCCGGCCAAACGGATCAGAAAAACGCCGTGTGTTGCTTCAATGGCTTTCAGAAGCCCGGGATTCTGCGCTTTTCGAATCACCTGGTTCCCTGGCTGCACGGCTTCTGGGCTGTGAGGTGCCTGGGTGGCGCAGTCGACTGCATGATGGTTGCGCAGGGGATCGCGGACGTTTGGATCGAGCCCAATGCAGCGCCCTGGGATCTCGCGCCGCTCAAGATCGTTACGGAGGAGGCCGGCGGCCGGTTTGCCAGTCTTGACGGACAAAACACTATCTATGGTGGCAACGCCTACGCCTGCACGCCACGCTTGGAGCGCTGCGTTCAGGAGCTGTTGAAGAGCCAGGGGCCGCCTGCTCTCGGCGTTGCATAGCGAGTCTGTCGTGACCGCATACGAAGCCATTCACAAAGATGCAGCGTGGCTGGATCTTTCGCCACGCGGCAAAGTCCGGCTCACTGGCGAGGATCGCGTCCGGCTGCTGCATGCGATGTGTACCAACAATATCGAGCATCTTGCGAAACACGCGGGGTTGTATGCCTTCTTCCTCTCGGCGCAGGGGCGCATTTTGGCCGATGCCAATATCTACAATCTCGGTGACAGCTTATTTCTCGATACGGAACCGGAGCTCGGACAGAAACTTCGCGATCATCTGGACAGATACATCATTGCCGATGACGCCACTGCGGAAGACGAAACGGATCGGTGGGCTGTAGTCAGCATCGAAGGCCCAAGAAGCCTCGACAATACTCGCGCGCTCGGCTTGCCGGTTCCCGAACAGCCACTCGGAGTCGAAACTCTGGATGCCGGCTTTGTTGCTCGCGCCGGAAGTTGTTGGCCCGAGGGTGTGAGAGTCTTTCTACCTGAAGCTGAGAAGGAGGGCTTTGAACAGCGAATGCGTGCGTCCCTGCTTCCGGAATTAAATGCCGAAGAGGCGAGGATCGTACGGCTAGAAAACGGTACTCCACGTTATGGCGAAGACATCAGCGAACGTTATCTCGCGCAGGAAACGGGGCTGCTGCGAGCGCTGCATTTCGCCAAGGGCTGTTATCTGGGCCAGGAGATTGTTGAACGGATTCGATCGCGAGCCCAGGTCCACCGGCATTTGAAGGCGATACACATTGACGGGGAGATCGCGCCGGCAGCAGGCTCCAAACTTCTGTGGAACGGGAACAACGCCGGGGAAATCACTGCGGCGGCTTTTTCGGCATATTTCAAGCGTGTTGTGGGGCTCGCTTACGTGCGCACAGAAGCAGTTGAGAGCCGGCCTGAATTGTTAGTAGCGGATACAGAACCAAGCATGCGGGTGCATCTTGCGTAGAGGAAGATGCGTAGAAGCAGGCATTAAGCGATCATCGACCTCGCTGGCGCGCATGGCAAACCTAAACGGTAACCGTTCGCAGTGGCGCGCTGGCCATCCACGCGGCCGTTTCGCGCTTCGACAGAATTCCATTCACCGCCCCGATCGCTTGCACGCTGAGTGCTCCGACGGCATTTGCAAACTGGCTCGCTTCGCGTAGAGACGCCCCGTCAAGCCAGGATGCGAGAAAGCCCGCTGCGAAGCAGTCGCCTGCGCCGGTCGTGTCCTTTACAGAGACATCGTATGCCGGAGACAAGATCTTTCCTCCCGAGTGTGGATCACACAACCGCCCGGACCGAGTTTGGTGACGGCGATTCGAACGCCCTTCGACACTAAGACCGAGCCGGCCATGCCAGGGTCGTCCGAGCCTGTGATCATCTCAGATTCGGGCTCGTTCATGAACAGCACATCAAGGAATGGAAGACACGGCTCGAGATCTCGCATCCATGTACCTTGCGGATCCCAGTTGGTATCGAGCGACGTGGTCAGTCCGGCGGCCCGGGCATTTTCGAGCGTCGTTCGTGCGACAGGCCGCAATTGCGGAAGCACAAACATGCTCGCCATATGATAGTGGAGCCATGCCGAGGAAGAGTTCGGGTGTGAACGAGATTCCCCCGCGCAAAGCATCGAGACTTGCACCGATCAGATGGAAGAACTTGCGCTCCCCTTCGGGACTTACGATGGCTACCGTGGCGGAAGTCGGCCGGGCCACTGTTTCCACACCGCTAACGTCCACGCCCGCAGATTGAATACGCTCGAGCAGGAACCGCCCTTGCGGATCGTCTCCAATTGCACCCAGTAACTTGACGGGAGTACCCAGGATTCCGAGCGCACGAGCGGTGCTCGCCCCATTGCCTCCTGCGTGGTACTCGATTGTGTCAACGAACGTGGTGCTGCCCCAGTGCAGGTCCCGCACTGGTTTCACGAGGGTATCGTAGACAAGGTTTCCGGAACAGATGACGCCGCGCCCTGGTCGATTGTTCGTGGCCATCGAGAACCAAGGTACACGAGAAACAGCTAGGCGACGCGCCGGAGCTCGTCGTCGAATGCCGCCTGTTGCCGGGCGATGGCATCAGCCAGCCGCTGATAGATTTCGCGGTCGCCAAGGTGATTAGCATAGTCCCAAAGACCGTTCCGGCAGTGCCGATCATCGTCCCAGCCCGGGTGGTTCAGGATCGGATACAGGCAAACTCCCTTGACGGGAATTCCGCACGCCATCGCAGCCTGGATTTCCGCACTCACATAGTCGAACCACTGCGGTCGCGCATCATCTTCGGTTCCGGTTTCGGAGACGAGGACCGGCTTTCGATACCGTTCCCAGACTTCGCGCAGGATCTGTCGAAACGGACGGTAACGGGGATCTTCGTGCGTCAGAGTATGCGAGTGATGGACCCACTGATTGCGGTCGTAAAAGTTCACACCAACGACGTCCAGATACTCAGCGCTGCCACCCAACTCGGGGCAGCACCGGCCGGTGAGCATGTCTGTTGCTTCGTACATCGCGAGCCGATGTGCTTCGGCCGCAAGCGCATCGCCGGGAACCGCAGGGCGGCCAACGATATGAATCACCGGTTCTGCCGAGACCAGGCGAACGGAGGGTAGCTCCTGTCGAAGGACACGCGAGGCCGCGATTGCAGCACGCACCAGTTGCCGTTTCAGTTCTCCTCCCCGTTGCCGTTGGTGCGGATTGAGCAGGGCCTGATCCCCGCCCGCCCAGGAGAGGAACGAGATCTCATTGATGGGCACGACAAAGCATCGCCCGGCTAGCGCAAAGGGCGCGGATGCGCGCCGAGATACACGAAAGCAATCCTGCTGGTTCCAAGCGCACAGGCGTTGGGTGCCGTTGTGCGCGTTCGATGTGCTCGGCGCGCCAAGCGCACAGCTGGTTTGTGGCGTTGTACGCGATTCAGAGGCGCCCGCGCCCGTCTTGCGCGCGTTGCTTAGGAGCCGTTGCTTCAGGAAACACGCCGTCGCGAACGCGAAGCGCTCAAACGCGTCGATGAATCGGGGGCTGAAGACATCCAGAAAATCCGGCCACCCGAAGTGCATCAGGTCCAGAATCACTTCGATACCGGCTTCTTCCGCAGCGTCGTAGATACGGTCGAGACTGCTGAAATCGTAACGGCCCGGTTCGGTTTCGATCAGATGCCAACGGGCGCCTTCGCGAACGGTCCCGATGCCGACGGCACCGAGGCGAGCGAAGTCAGCCTGCACCAACTCGTCATGCCGCGTCGACCCAACGATATCGAGCCGCCTGCCGTGAGCATTTCTATGCGTCGCACACTCAAAGCCCGCCTGAATGAAGGTTGAGAACATTACCTTTCTGTCCTCCGACGTAGTCAGGCGGAGAACAAGGAGTTCTCAAGCGAATGTCAATGGCTGTCGGGGAACAATCAATTCGAGGTGGGTATCCGCGGTGTTTGGTTTCACAGCCAAGCGGGTATAGCATCGCTCGAGAAGCATTGCCAAGTCGGATAGATTCACGGGCTTCGTAAGATACGCGTCCATTCCGGCAGCAATGCAATCGTCGCGATCCTTTTTCATGGCACTTGCGGTGAGCGCTGCGAGGTAGGGGCGCTTCTCTCGGCCCCATTCCGCGCAAATGTGGCGAGCCGCCTCAAGACCATCCATCTCCGGCATGTGCACATCCAGCAGCACGATGTCATATGGCTGGCGGCGCAAGGCTGCGAGCACTTCGAGACCGTTGCCCACCACGTCTGGCCGATAGCCCCAGCGCTCGAGGAGACGTACAGCAACCTTCTGATTAACCGGGTTATCTTCAGCGAGCAGAATCCGAAGAGGTACCCGAAGCGCGAAGCTGCGATCGATACGGCTGATAACGGTGGCTTGCGGAGCACTTCCGGAGAGCGTTTCGGCCAAAACCTGATGCAGTTGAGCTCGCCTGACGGGCTTGTTCAAGAGCGTTACAGAGGGTCCGACCGTTTGCTGTACCGCGGCCCGTCCCCCGGCAGCGCTCGAAAACAGCATCACAATCGGCGGTGCAGTGTTGCCGAACTCGTTAGCGATGGTACCCGCCAGTCCCGCACTATCCCGCTCCTCCAGCCGGCAGTCCAGTAGAATCAGATCCCATTTCGATGCCCGCAAATGTTCCGTTAATTCGGCCGGC
>JAFARV010000102.1 GCA_019245255.1 Acidobacteriaceae bacterium
GCTTGATAATCAGCTCGCGACTCCTCGGCTTGGCGGTAGGCGTCGAGTAGTTATAACGTCGAGGGCCGAGACGTGCCTCGGTCCCTACGAAGCGGCCGGCGGCTTGGCATTCTTCAGGACCTTCGTAAGCGCGGTAATGGCGCGATCCACATCCTGCTCTGTCAGGATGTAAGGCGGGAGAAAGCGCAACACGGTGTCATGCGTGCAGTTGAACAGAATGCCTTCCTTGATCCCGTCCAGCACGAGCTGCTTGCAAGGAAAATCGAGTTCCATGCCGATCATTAGACCTTGTCCCCGAATTTCTTTGATGAAGGGGAAGCTGCGCATTAATTCCGTGAGCTTCATACGGAAATAACCGCCAACCGAATTGATCGAAGGCAAAAGCTCGTCGAGAATATCGAAGAACTCCAAAGCAACGCGGCAGGCCAGCGGGCCGCCACCATAGGTGGACCCATGCATTCCTTTCTTAATCGCCGCCGCCGCCTTCTCGTTCGAGATAATGACGCCGAGCGGAATCCCGCAAGCCATCGGCTTCGCTGCAATGACAATGTCCGGCATCAGAACGGGATCCAGTAACTGGTAGGCGAAATAAGCTCCGGGCCTGCCGACGCCGCACTGAATCTCGTCAAACACCATCAAAGCGTTATGTTTCGCGGACAATTCGCGCGCCTTGCGGGCAAACTGCTCCGAGATGGGTAGGATGCCGCCTTCGCCCTGAATAAATTCGAGCACTACGCCGGCCGTATTTTCGGTAATTGCAGCTTCCAGCGGGTCCATGTCATTTCGAGGAACGAAGCGTATCCCGGATAGCAGCGGCTCGAAATCGGTGCGATATTTCGGCTGCCCGGTAATGGATAGAGCTCCAAATGTGCGCCCGTGAAACGAATTCTCGAGCGAAACGATTTCGTTCTTGTCGGGCCGGATTGAATTGCCATGGGCGCGGATCATTTTGAGTGCTCCCTCCATGGCTTCCGTTCCCGAATTGCAAAAGAAGCTTCGGTTTAAGCCACTGATTTTAGCCAGGCGTTCTGCCAGGCGGCCCTGATACTCGTGGTAATAAAGATTCGATGTGTGCAGTAAGAGCCCGGCCTGCTGGCGGATGACTTTGGTAATTCGGGGGTGCGCATAGCCCAGAGAATTCACCCCGATACCGCTAATCAGATCTAAATACCGGTTGCCTTCGAGATCATAGATGTAGCAGCCCTTCCCGCGATGGAGAGCGAGCGGATAGCGCGTGTAGTTCTGTAAGAGATAAGCGCTTTCGAGATCCACGATCTCGTCGAACGAGGACTTCACTCCCAATTCGGGAGAAGACGTAGCGGCCATACCTTACATGATACGGACCCGTCCTCCCCCGGCGGGCCACACTCCTGCGCCCCGATTCTTCACGCGTCACTTACAACGTCTTCAGAAACTCTCGTAACGCGTTTTTGTCTTCTGATGAGAGCTCGGAGCCAAAAGTGTGGCCGCCGTTCTCAATCAGGTCGGGACACAGATTGTGCAGCGGATTTTGCGGGTCGAGATTCGAGAATAATGCCACTGGAAAACCGGCCGGCAAAGTAATGTTGCCGATCGGCGATGGAACCTGGACGCTCGCGGTGGTCACTTGAATAGAGCCTAAAAGATTGCGCTTCCACGGATTGACCAACTGATCAAACGCGTTTTCGAAAGCGGCAATACGCCCTGCCACGCTTGGATCTCCGTTAAACTGCCCCAGCCGGTTGTTGTGAAAGAACGGTGCTGTCGCCCAAATACCCAAAAGCGGTACATCGCGATAGAATCCGGGTCCGCCCGTCACTCGCCCCTTATATTGATCCGAAGAGAATGGCGCCCAAATGTGGCCTGCCGTCCAATTTGTTGTGAGCGCGCGGCAGGAATTGGTTCCGATGGAGCTTGCGGCGTGGATCTCGTCGTCAGAATAGACGTTATGCGGCGGCGCCTGACCATTGGAGTGACATTGCGCGCACTTTTGATTGAAGATCTGCTCGCCTCGCTCGACCACGGTCTGATTGATGAACTTTGGACCTCCCGGCGCATCCATCAATGCGGGAGGCCGCGTGGTCTGCATGAAGGAGCACATGTCGCCCACCGCGGCTTCAGCGGCTGGAAGGTCTGAGCACGTTGTGCGACACGTGTCCAGGTCAATTGGCGTCTGCGTTCCGCCAGGTCCATTCGACAAATGCGGTAGCATGCACTCGGCGGCGCACATTCCAATATTGAAGAACACCCGGATTGCCGCCCGCTCACAGCCCACGTCATCTTCCCCGCCTTGCCCGGACCGGTGCGCCGTGACGGGAGCGCCGTTCAAAGTTACGTTGAAGTACGGGCGGTCCGGAAAGTTGAAGAACTGAGTGATAATACCCGGATTATTGATGTGATCCGATTCAATCGCTGTAGTGTCCACAGTCCCGGGCGCCCATGTCTGGAAAACCTGGTAGCGCGGATCGTGCGGCGATAAATTCGCCCTGAATATCTTGCCTGCATTGAGGTATTGGTTGCCAACAGTTGGATGAATGTTCTGCCAGCCTGGATGGTTTGGGTCGTTTGGGGGATTGGCCGGGTCCAATCCGGCATGGCAGGCCGCGCATGTTACCCCGAAAAGCACGTTTGAACCCGATACGAACTTTCGAATGCCAACCACGCCGCTGCTGTTCGGATCAGCGCACTTATCCAGATAATCGGTACTTGCATCACCTGGTACGCAATCCGGATCGTTGATCACTCCCCATTCGTTAAAGCGAGTGTCGCGGTTCCACGTGAGCACTTGTGGAATCCCGAGCGTCAGGTTAAACGGGGGTTGTGGAAGGATCAGGGTAAAGAACTTCTCACCTCCGAAGGTACTTTTGAACCAGACATCACGGCCGTGCTGCTGTTGTGCGGTCAACGCATTGGGGCTGTTAGGACTGGCCGCTTGGCCTCGCCCTCCAGCTCCCCCGGCACCGCTCAGAACTGCAGCGATCAAAAGCACACCGGCAAGCGGTACGAGTGTGTGTGGGACTCGTTTCACACTCCCTCCTCGACGCGTTCGCTTCAGCCCGGGTATGCTCTTCAGTCACCCGGTTCCCAAAAGCGACGCTCCTGTAGAACAAACCTAGGACGAATCATAGTCCTGCCGCCGCAATATTTCAACGGTGTTAATCGCGAACCTACTCTGAATTGCTATCGCTATTTCGAGTTACACCGAACTGAGGGACAAGTAGTTTGGCACAGAACTCAAAACCGATGAGAAAAGATATACCCGGCGTCGACTGACTTTACACAGGAACCAAACCACCGAATGGTATGGCTGCGCAAGTTTGCATGAGAGTTTTTGAGCGGTGAAGTCACGCACTTAACGCGTTGAATTGACACTGGAGGAGAAGAGAGAAGTCAATGATGTGGGGAAGAAACAAACGACGTGAGGAACCTCTGAAGGTAACAGGGGAGCGGCTTACCAGCATGTTAGGTCTGGATGTGATCGAGCCGGAAAACGAAATTGCTTTGCCTGTCAACGCATCGCTCCCTCAAACAGAGTTCTCCCCGAAGTGTGAGCACGAACCGGCATTGGAGTTCGCCAGCCAGGCTGTGTTAAAACTGCCCTCGCCCGAGCAGCAATCCCAACAGAATTTCTCGCCAGACACGCTCGATCATTCAGCTTTGCAGACCCAACCGGAGCTGTCTGGAATCGAAGCCATGTCCCAGGCTATTCGAACGGTAGGAGAGGTCCTCACTCAGAAGGCCGAAGAGGCTCTAAAAGGCCCAATGAAAGCAGCTGCGCCCGAGGCCGCTGATAACATGTTTTTCGGAGCGGAGAGAGGCCTTCCGGCAGTAGTAACTTACGTGCAGCCGCACCATCCCACGCCCACCGAGGAATGGCATGTAGTTGCGGAGAATGAATTAGCCGATTTATCAGCGAAGAGCGAGCGGCTACTCGAGGAACGGGCAAGGCTGTTTGAAGAAAAACTGGTCGCAATCGTCAACAAGACGCTTTCTCAATCCGAAGCGAATGTCCACAAGACTGTCTCGCGCTTGGAGAGCTCCTTTGCCCAAGCCAAAGAAATACAATCAAGCCTTGGCGATAGTCTGGCGTGTCTTACCAAACAGGCAATGGAAGCAGTTCAGACTCAGACGAAGACCGTGGAAAAGGATCTGTCCACGATCGCCGGCCTGATCGAATCCCAGGTCACGGCTGGCCTGGCGCCGGTAACAAACCGGATTCAGGAATGTCGCGCGCAGGCCGAAGAAGTACATTCCACGCTCCAAACAAGCCTGGCCCAAGTTACGCGGGAAACGGCAGGAGCCGTTCTGTCGCAAACCCAATTGTTTGAGCAAAAGGTCTCCGAAATATCTGCTCAGGCCGCCTCCCAAGCCGAAAGCAGGTTAGAGGCCAGAATGGGTGAGCTGCGGGAAATTGCGATCCGCTCTTTGGACGACGAGATTCGGTCCTTATCCGATCGGCTGCAGCGCTCTCATATCGAAAACCTCCAAAAGGGTCTGGACGAGACCTTCGAGAGCTCGAGAGCGAAAGTTCAGCTTGTCCAGCAGGAGTTTACTAATTTTTCGACAGACCTTCTAAACCAGATGCGCACCGAGTCAGAGAACATTGCCCGCAATTTTCATAAACGGTTGCAGTCTGATGCTCAATCCGTGGCAACGAATATGGTGGCGACGATGCGGGGCAAGCTCCAAAAACTGGCTGATGAGTTCAGCAAAATGTTTGACGGGGCCTTTGCTAACTAGCTGGCCTGCATTTCTCACAGGGGCGTCGCCCAGTCGAGCCTAACGGGCATAACTTCCGTACTACATCCTCAACTAATTCTTCCGAGATTCCGGTTTCGGCGACTCTTGGAGCGCCCGTTTGATGCTGGTGATGTTACTGTCCCGCGCCTGCTTGTTAGGAATGGCCTGCGCGTACTCCAATGCGTCTATGAATAGACCGTGAGCGAGTGCGGTTTTTCCTTTCTGCATGAAGGCGTGCGCCTTTATCTGCAAGAGCCATGAGCGTCCGAGCGGGCCAGGCGAACGCGAAAGGCCGCGATCACAGGCCGCGATAGCTGCGTCATAATCATGCGCCGCCTCTTCCATCTGCGCAACCCGCACCGAGGCATTCCAGTTATTGGGCATCGTGCGTTCCGAGTCGATCAGCGCTGGTAGCACCCGCCTGGGATCCCCGAAGACCTGGATGCATTCGACACGCGCAATATCCACCGCTGAACGCTCCTCGTCGTTGGCCGGTTTTATAGCATTGAGTTCGTCCATCCAAAGGCTTCCCAAATTGGCTGCGTTTCGCTCGTCTTTACGCGCGAGTGACAGACGCATGAGTGTCCGATAGAGTTCGTCGCGATGATCGCGGATCGTTGTCGGCAGAGATAGTGCCTCTTTGGCGAGTGGCTCTAGCCTGTGTGCTTGCGCCTCGAGCCATGTCGCAGGATAAGCGTCTACGAGACACCACATCCCGGCTACCACCGTTCTTGCGAACATCGCGTTTCGCTTCATGCTGGTTGCCGCAGCGGCAGCCGCTTCTGCGCACTGCTGCCACTGATGACCGTCTTCCAATGCCGTGACCAGCGACGCCTGGGCGAGTTCGCGGTGTGGCCAGTTGGCTGGCGCAAGGCGAAGCGCTTCGCTATAAGCGCTTGCAGCTTCGTTTGGCTTTAGAGTAAGGAGGGCGTCGCCTCGCAAGAGTGCCGCGCCGGCGGTTGTTTGTGTTTTGGCGAAAACGCGGCTGGTTCCCCTATCGAGGAATTGCTCGAGTTCGACAAGCGACATCGCGCCCGTCTGGGCTGCGGCGATCTGCTCGTCCTTCGGATCGATAACAAAGAACGTCGGCGTGGCGTTTGCGCCGTACTTTGTCATGAACGCGGCATTCTCAGCTTTGTCATAGTTCAGTGCAAGCCAGACAAACTGTCCGGCGTACCTGGCAAGATCCGCATTATTGAGCGTAACTCGCATCAGGCGACACGTGGATCACCACGGAGCCCAGCACTCGACAAAGATCGGCAGCTTCTGTTGCAGCGCTTGGGCACGAGCCAGAGAGTAATCATCCTGTATGAAGGGCAGGGTGAACTCACCGTCGGCGGAGGATGCCGCCATGCATGCAAGCAGTAATGCGAGCGGAAATCTCATCACGTCTCCCCTGAACAAACTGTAAGCAAAATGTGGCCTGTTTTCCAGATCCGTTTTGAGTTCACAAAATGGACCATTTATGCGCCAGTTCAAGGGAGTCAGAATCGCGCGAGGTGAGCCGGTCGCTCCTTCGGAATACTACCTGCGAACCGCGCTGTTTTTGAAACTTCGTGCAGCGGGTGTAAGTTTTGTCGGTGGAGCGAGACTACCTGAGTCAGAGGGATACGCTCAGCGGATGCGGGTCCGGTCGCTTCGAGATAGGTCCTACGTCATGCGGCAACTCACGCGCTTCACCACGCCGATCGATCAATCGCCAGGTTACTGCCATTTCCCGTTGACGGGCACCTACGAGTTGGTGGCGAGCTACTGGGAAGCCGACCCCAAGCGAATTGCATTGTTAGGAAAGTGTAAAAGTTTTGTTCGTTCGATAAGAATTTCGGAGAGTGCGTTAAGGTAACCCTTCGCGCCTTGTTTGATTGCTGCGTGCGTCCGCTAATTTCTTGAGACAACCAATGAAGGAAACAGGCTCTGTACTGTGTTTCGAGGTAGCAAATTTTGAGGAGGCCTACTCGCAGGATCACCGAGTTGTGGAGCGCGTTGAAGCTGCTCTGACACAGTCTGGAGCACTACCCGCGCGAGTCGATTTTCCGAGTCGTACTTTTTGCGTCACAGTGATAAATCCTGATCTGGGCACAGAGGATCTGCTCCGTATTTTTGCCGCTCATGGATTACAAGCTCGTTTGAAGGGAGAGGAAAAAGAATGATGGACCGTCGTAGCTTTCTAGTCGTATCGGCCGGCAGCCTGCAGGCTCAGGCCGCAATGGCTCGATCGAGTAATGGCCGTATCTACCAGCGAGCCGCTCCTTCCAGCTATCAGTTTCTCGTTCAACCTGGGATCACTGCACGCTACGACTTGTCCACTCAGAAGACGTCCGATGTCGTTCCTTGGGCGTTCTTTTCAAAATCAGGAGTCGATATCGCAAACGTTGTGTCGCCACAAACCTACGCTGTCGAGCAATTGGAGACGTGGGCCCAGCAGAGGGGTGGTGCTTGCTGCACACCGGGGTCGAGCACCGCAGCCGCGAGTAGCGACCCACTCGATTTCCTCATGACAGTGCGGCTGGTTGGCATCCCCTCTGTCAGCGACATTGAGGCGGCCATGGTGGGCAGTGTAGTCGACCGAGTGGCTTTGGATATAAGCCTGGACTTCATTGCTCCCACTGCGAGTGATTTCACTCCGGCATATGCCTTAACGAACGTAAACGGCGTCCCCGTTTGGGAAGGTCCGACCTCCTCTCTGCTGCCACAACTCCAGCCGGGAAGCGGCCCGCAACCGGAGGTCAATGCTCCGCCATCCGTGGAATTGTTCGGATGGCGATTACAATTTCGCGGTCCCGAGACTCATCCTCTGGGCAGTTGCGTCTCCGCACCAGTAACTCACTTTAATATTGAGATCTTTCGAGCGACCGGCGGCGGCCGGTATGCGTATGCCACTAACTTCCACCTCGGCACTTACCGTAGCGGCGGGAGGCGGTGTTTTGTTTTGTACAACAACATCCAGCCCATCGTTTGCTGGAAGACGTGCGGCCCTACTATGGGTGATCTGGCCGGAATGTTCCGTTGGATTCTCACGGCCGCGGCTGCGGTGCTGGCAGTTGCAGTCGCGGCCTGGATCGTTGCTGTCATCGCAGAAGCAGCAGCATCCGTCGCGTTTCGCGCCCTTGCTGCTGCTGGCTTAATGGGAGCACCGGCTAACCGTGACTTCAGCGTGCCTCTGGGTTCGATACAAAATGAGCCATACATCTTCGACATCTGATGTGTTGCGAAACGCCGGGACAACTGTGGCAAGCGACGCTAGCTGGGCTCTAGAGAAGCAATTCGATCGCATTATCGCCGAGCATAGCCGGGCAATTTGGCGCCTGGCGTGCAGCTACGAGCCGGTGGCGGGAAGGCGGGAAGAGCTGATGCAGGATATCGCGCTCGCACTTTGGCAGGCGCTTCCTCATTTCCGAGGCGAGTGTTCCGAGCGCACGTTTGTTTTTCGAATAGCGCATAATCGTGGACTGAGCCATATTTGGAAGCGCAAACCGGCTCACGAATCGATCGACAAGCTCCCCGAACGCGACCATCCGATCGATGAGCGGCCTGAGCCCGAGGAGCAGGCGGCACAAGAGTGCCGGCGAGTAGCGCTGATGTCCGCGGTTCGATCTCTACCCGTGACATACCGGCAAATGATTTTGCTGATGCTTGAAGATTTATCACACGCGGAAATGGCCGAAATTGTGGGAATCACGGAGCGCAATGTCGCCGTGCGCCTGAATCGGGCGAGAAAGGCACTGAAGGAAGCTTTGGAGGGACAGTCGTGACCTTAGATGCTGAGCTGGCGGCCTGGCGAGAGGACTGGCATTCTGAAGTTGAGCCCCTTCCGGACGTGAAAAGGAAGATCAGGCAACGGCAGGAACGAGCGGTTGCCGCGGCAATTCTGACCTCTACATGCGTGGCCATCTCTACAATTCGGGCATTCCGAAGACCAAGTCCGTTTATTTCCGGTCTCGCGGTTGGCCTCTGGTTCACTACGATTTTCGTCGGCGGCTGTGCATGCTGCTTAAGGCGAGGGACGTGGAAGCAATGCGCGCGAGCGGGCCTGGCATACGCGGAACTCTCTTATAGGAGAGCCGTGGCCAAGGCGAGAATAATTCGTCTCTCGTTCTGGGTTTGCCTCGGCACAATCGTCGTATTGTGTATTGCTTTCGCGTGGGATTGGAAACACCTCACCATAGGCTACGGAATGATCCTCGCTGCGCTGGTGGCGGAGGCCGCAGTATTCAGACGCTGCGGGCGCCGCAAAGAGCGAGAAATTGCGGAAACAAAGCAACAGCTCGACAACCTGAAAGACCAACTGGCCACAGGTAGCGAGGGGCTCAGCCTTTCATGACACTCATTCGGCCCAGCATCCGCCTCGCCATTCTGATTTTTCGAAGCAGACTGTGTGAGGCGATTCTTACTCTTTGTGCTACTCGCGAAGCTTGTCGTTCCGGCTGTTGCGCAACCGATAAAAACACCGATCGTGCTCGACCTGAAAGCGGGCAAACTATTAGGTGTTCGTACGGGAAATTATGCTGCGGACGAGATGATCTGGATCGAAGGAGACCGAATTAAGGAAGTCGGAAAGTCGGCCGATATCCAGTGGGAAATGCGTCCGAGCTATGCGCCCGTGGATAAAATGTGGTCTGTTTTCCAGATCCGCTTTGAGTTTGTAAAATGGACCATTTATGCGGCAGTCCAAGGGAGTATTCCTTCCCCCGGTCCTAGTCGCGCCGCGGCGCCGCGGCGACTTGTACCGGGCCTTACGGCTGGCAGTTTTGGACGGCGTGCTCTCTCCGGGTGACCGGCTGCCTTCCACACGGCAGGCGGCTTCCGACTATGGCGTGTCGCGTGGATTGATGGAAGAGGTCTTCGGGCAGCTTGCGGATGAACGCCTTTTCGAACGTGTCGTCGGCCGGGGCACATACGTATCGCCCGAGCTTGCCAGGCTGAACATCCCGGCAAACCGACTAGCCCAAGAATCCCCGAGTTCGGGCAAACCGTCGATTCGGGGGGCAGCTGTTGCGGCCAACGCTGCTTGTCGCGAACCTGAGGCGCCGGTGGCCTTCAATGCCGGCATTGCCGATACCAGCCAGTTCCCCTGGAAGTTGTGGTGCAGGTTGCAGGCGCGAGCGGCGCGCGAGCTTGGTCCGGCTGCCCTGAGTTTTGCCGATCCTCGTGGATTGCCGAACCTACGTACATCGATTGCACGGTATCTGGGACAGTTTCGGGGCATTCACTGCAGGCCGAATCAGGTAATCATCTTCAACAGCACGCAACAGGCGCTGACCGCTATCGCCGTGCTGCTTGTCAATGCCGGAGATGTGGTGTGGATCGAAGATCCGTGTTATCCGGGCGCACGTGCGGCATTCGACTTGACAGGCGCCAAGCTCGGTCCGGTGAGCATTGACGAGGATGGCTTCAATGTCAAGTGCGCCATGAGGTGTGCTCCCCAAGCCCGGCTAGTATATGTGACGCCTCCGCACCAGTACCCCACCGGCGTGGCACTCAGAATGGAACGCCGAATCGAGTTAGTGGAATGGGCAGAGCGCAGTGGTTCTTGGATTCTGGAAGACGACTACGATGGCGAGTTCCGGTACGCCGGGCAGCCACTGACATCGATTTACTCGCTCTCTTCGCGCAAGTGTGTCCTGTATTTGGGCACGCTGAATAAATCCACTTTTGCCTCCCTGCGGCTCGCCTATGTTGTCGCTCCAGAGGACTTGATCGAGCCACTGGCCAACGTTCGAACGCAGATGGACGGCTTTACCCCTGCGCTGACGCAAATGGCCATGAGCCTATTCATGGACGACGGACATTTCTCATCCCATCTCCGCCGTATGCGCGCCGTCTACAACGGCAAACGCAAGATGCTGCTGGATGAGCTTGCTCCAATGAGACGGCTGGGCTGGACATGGTCGGATAATCCGGCGGGCATGCATCTATTGTTGCGGCACAAGAACGGTTCTTATGTGCGCGAAATCGCGAAGGCCAGTTCGCTTCGCCTGGCGCTGCTCAGCAGCTATCGCACGGAACAGGCTCGTGACAATGGTCTCTTTTTGCGCTTCGGGGCACTCGATCCCGAAGCCCTCCAGGCAGGAGTCGAACAACTATTGCACGACTCGAGACGGGCCACTCGAAAGTAGTTCGCTCAGGCGCCGTTGAAGTCCGGTTACCCCACAAGTGAAAATCGGCCACGGTCCTCGCCCGATCTTAAGTTAGCGCTTATGTATCGCCCTGCTGAGTGTCTCGATTCGATTCTCGATCACGCGCTGTGAATCGAAATCCGACAGCTTCAAGGAGGCTGCAGTGGTCATTTCGAGAGCTTTGCGCGGCACGAGCCCGATCAACTCGCTTTCTTCGATCTCCACACCGTGCAGGGTAGCCAGACGGCTGACTTCCGCATAGACCACCGGTATTGGTGTTTGTTCATAGTCGGTGAGGTTCATAGAAATCTGAACCAGCCCGCGTGAAGTAAGCGGCAGCCCGAGTGCTTTCACGGCCTTTAACCCACCGCTGCTTTCTCGAATCTGCTTTGCGATGGATTTTGCAATCCGAACATCCTTTGTTTTCAGATTGATGTTATATGCAATCAGGATTTTTCGCGCGCCGACAATAACCGCGCCTGCGCGTGGGTGCAAATTTGGACCGCCGAAATCGGGTGTTTTCGTCTGGTCCACCGTAACGGCCTGCGCTAAACCCTCGAATTCACCGCGACGCACATCTTCTAATTTCATGCGATCGGGCCGCGTCGCCGCGGCGCCGTAAAAATATATCGGAATCCGTAACTCATTCCAGATCCGCTGACCAGCTTTATGTGCAAGTTCGACGCATTCAGCGAGCGTAGCTGGACCTAGCGGCACAAAAGGCAGAACGTCGAGAGCACCCACTCTGGGATGGACGCCTTGGTGGCGGCTGACATCGATCAATTCGACAGCTTTTGCGGTTGCCCGAACGGCTGCTTCGAGAACCGGCTCAGGCTTGCCTGCAAATGTGATGACGCTCCGATTATGATCCGGATCGCTGGTCCGATGAAGGACAACCACTCCGGCAACTGAAGATATCGCTAGCTCGAGCGCGTTTACGCGAGCCAGTTCGCGACCCTCCGAAAAATTCGGCACACATTCAATCAGAGGGCTGTTCAGGACGCAGTCACCTTCCAACGAGTCCGGTTAAAGACGATATTCCCGTCGCGGATCACCATTCCCGCGTGGTTTATACCAAACCGGCCGGGGAGCTCGCGGTAATCAGGAACGTTGAGAACCAGCACATCCGCCCGCTTTCCGGCTTCCAGGCTGCCGATGGAGTGACCAAGCCCCACCGCGTGCGCGGCATTGATAGTGCTCGCAGATATGGCCTCTTCCGGACTGAGCCCGAGCCGCAGGACCGCCAGAGCAATCACCATTTGCATGCTAAAGGTTGGGTTACCGGTCGAATCGTAGCCGCTTGATAGAGTGATCGCCGCGCCGTCCCGCGCCAGTTGGCGAACTGAATTGGTTGCACTTTCTTCCAGAACTTCTTTACCAACCGAGAATATCGCCGCCCCAGACGTGTTCGAAACAAGCGCGCATTCGGCGGGACTAAGAGAAAACGGCAGGCAAACATTGATGGGGCGAGTCCGCGCCAGTAGGTCCGCGAGAAGCCCGGAAGGGCCACCCGGCCATAGGAGGCTAATACCAAGCCCGGTTTCCTGAATTGATATCCACAACCGGTCAGGGGGGCAATGCTGGCCGTCTGCCTCAAATTCCAGAAATTGGATGAGCTTACGGCTCACAAGATAATGCAGCGTGTCCGCAAAGTCGCCGAATGTAGCGTCGCTTTGTAAGAGATCCGAAGGCCAACTCAATCGCCAGACCCGAAGCACGCGCACTGGGTTGTCCCCAACTTCGGCGAGCCGCCGAATCACAGAGATATCGGAACGCCAATCGTTGCTATCAGTGCCCGCTTTAATGGCGGCATTCAGCGTTCCGTGCTGCTGGCAGGAACGCAGCAAAGAAAGGCTCTCACTGTAAAAGTCAGCCAACTTCCTCCGCTTGGCTGGACGGCCGGACCCCCGGCTGCCTTTGTCAAGTGTGAGTCGCAGGTTCGGATCCACAAATCCCGGCATTACGACCATTCCATTTACAGGAATCTCGAGTGCGCCCCTGACTTCCTTTAGATTCTCGATTCGCCGGGTGGTTCCTATCGTTTCAATCAGTCCTTCTCGAATCAGAATGGAGCCGTCTTCGATGATTCCCAGGTCTTGGAGAGCAGGCCCGCGGCGCAAACCATCTGGGCCTCGCAACGTTAACAGTTGTCTTGCCCCTCGTAGAAAGAGCAATTGTGCCAAAAGCGGTCTTGAAAGGGCTGTTCGACCCTTTAGCTAAGTATTGCGTAAGTGGAACAGCATAGCCTGATAAGAACGGAAATCTTCGAAGAACGCGAACAATGTGACGGCTATGGCCAAGCCAGCCATCAGCTTCCAAAACGTCTCGCGCGGGCTATTTGGCAAACCTGGCAAGCCGGCTGCGAGGCCCACCAAAAAGCCTCCTGCAAATCCGCCGACGTGTGCAGCCATATCGATACCAGGCATAAGGCTCATGAGAAGGCCCAAAATGAGCCATTGCGTATAGTGCGCTCGCACGGCTTGCACAAGGGGATCGGAACGCTGCCGCAAGCCCATCGCCAGCATGATGCCGAATAAACCAAAGCAAGCGGCGGAGGCGCCAAGCGACATGCGTCCCGGAGACCAGAGAACACTGCAGGCAAATCCCGTGAACGTCGAGAAAACGTACGCGACGATCAGACGGCTCGTCCCATAAAACTGCTCCACTTCAGTAATGAGAATAAATAGCGACCACGAGTTCATGGCAATATGTAGGAACCCGCCGTGCAGGAAACCGGCCGTGATGAGACGCCACCACTGCCCTTGCTGGTAAATCCGGGCTGCATCGGTTGCACCTAGCAGAATTCCAACTCCATAACTTAGGCCACCCGGCGAGCTGTGAAAAATCGTGCTGTTTACTACGAGCTCCAAAATGAACAACGCCAGATTGACTGCCAGAATGATGAAGGCAGTGAGATTGGCGCTGGGCAGGAAAGAGGCAGCAAATTGAGAAGCTCGAAGATCTACGGCGCGAGGTCCCAACTGCATCCCGCAATAGGGACACACACGATCGCG
>JAFARV010000144.1 GCA_019245255.1 Acidobacteriaceae bacterium
AAAAGGCCACTTCCGGCCGAAGGCTGATGTGGCCGTGGTACGTCGCGATTGGCCTGGTTGCGATTTTGGTCTCCGCAGTCGCCGTATTAGGATTCACCTATGCGAAATACGCAAATCTCGCCGATGAAAAACTGATCCACGGGCCGATTCCAAAATCCTCTCTGTTGTACGGAGCGCCGGAGGTGGTCGGAGTCGGCGATGCGGGCACACCTCTGCAACTTGCGTCGCGGCTCCGAGAGAGCGGGTATGCAGAAGACGGGCGTGCCAACGCGATCGGCTGGTACCATCTGCGGCCCGACGCAATCGAAATCTTCCCCGGTCAACAGGCATTTACACGAGGCGATCCAGGCGTCATTCGCTTTTCAGACGGAAAAATATCCGCAATTACGGATCTCTCAGACCAGTCGACGCGCACCGAGTACACCATCGAGCCCGAACTGCTCAGCAGCCTTTACGACAAGAATCGGGAGAAGCGGCGAATCGTCCGCTACGAAGATCTTCCGCCGGTTTTGGTCAACGCTTTGGTTTCGGCTGAAGACAAGCGCTTCTTTCAGCATTCCGGATTCGACCCTGTACGCATCGCCAAAGCGGCGATGGTCGATGTAAGAGAGCATCGGCGCGCAGAGGGCGCCTCCACGCTGACCCAGCAACTGGCGCGAATGCTGTGGCTCGACAATCGCAAAACAATCGGCCGCAAGGTTGCCGAGCTGATGATTACCATTCATCTGGAACGGAAACTCAGCAAAGAGAAAATTCTGGAGTACTACGCGAATCAGGTGCCGCTCGGCCGCCGCGGTACATTTGCGATCCGCGGTTTCGGCGAAGCGGCGCAAGCATACTTTGGCAAGGGAGTGCGGCAACTGACCCTCCCCGAAGCAGCCACCCTGGCCGGGCTGATACAGGAGCCAAGCTTTCGAAACCCAGTTCGCTGGCCGGAGCGTGCACGTGCTCGCCGCAATGTGGTTCTCCGCATGATGCTCGACAACGGCTACATTTCAAAATCGCAGTATGAGCTGGCCTGCGCGTCCCCCATGACACTCGCCAGACAAGGTGCGGAGTCTGCGGAGGCTCCCTACTTCGTGGACCTCGTCAACGAGCAGCTGAGCGACGATTTTGAGGATCACGATTTCCAGGATTCCGGATCGCGAATCTACACCACGCTCGATCCCGAGCTGCAGCGGGATGCCATGGAAGCAGTCGCGACCGGCATGAAGGAAGTGGACTCCATTCTCGCGAAGCGCCGCAAGAAGGGGATCGAGATTCCTGATCCACAAGTTGCATTGATTTGCCTGGATCCGCACACCGGCGAAGTGAAGGCCTTGGTCGGAGGACGCAACTATGGCATGATCCAACTCGACCACGCCATCGCTAAACGTCCTTCGGGAAGCGTTTTCAAGCCCATTGTTTACGCGGCCGCTCTGAATACCGGATTGGCGGATGCCTCGAAAGCCATCACTCCATCCACGTTGTTCGAAGACGAGCCTCACACTTTCTACTACGACGGCAAACCATACGAACCTGCTGATTTCCATCACGGGGAGTGGATGGGAGATGTCACCCTGCGCACGGCCCTGGCACATTCATTAAACGTGCCTGCAGTAGAAGTAGCTGAAGCGACCGGGTTCTCAGCGGTGGCTGATCTCGCTCACAAGGTAGGTCTCGAGGACATTCGTCCAACACCGGCCATGGCCCTGGGAGCGTACGATGTGACGCCCCTCGACATTGCCGGAGCCTATACAGTCTTCGCCAACAAGGGCGTGATGGTGAAACCGCGGCTGATCTCGAAGATCGCCGACGCTTCGGGCAAAGATGTCTGGACCTCCGACGCCGAAACAGAAAAGATCCTTGACCCTCGTGTGAATTTCCTGATGGTCAGCATGATGCAAGAAGTACTGCGAAGCGGAAGCGGCGCAAGGGTACACGCATACGGTTTCAACTTGCCTGCCGCCGGTAAGACAGGTACGTCGCACGACGCGTGGTTTGCCGGATTCACCAGCAATCTGTTGTGTGTTGTGTGGGTGGGACTCGACGATTATCAGGATCTCAAGGTGGAAGGCGCGCATGCCGCGCTCCCGGTATGGGCGGAGTTCATGAAACAGGCCCACAAGCTTCGCGCCTATCGTGACGTTACGGATTTTGCCATTCCTGAAGGGGTTGTGAGCTCTCAGATCGATCCCGACAGTGGCGATTTGGCCACCAGCGCGTGCCCGAAAGTGCAGACTGAGTTTTACCTGGTTGGAACTCAGCCGACAAAGTTCTGCCCGCTGCACCAGGGCGGGGCAACCGAGCTTGCCGGCTGGGATACGCCCAATGTCTCCGCGACCGGCGGCCAGCCTGTGCCCATACCCGCTCAGCAATCCGGCACCGCTCCCCCATTTCCGAGCGCTGGCAGTCCGGTTTACCCACCCGGCTCAAACCAGCAGCCGCCTCCTCCCCCGCCGCAGCCGGAGCGGAAAGGCTTCTTCGGCAAGCTGAAGAGCATATTTAGGTAATTCGCGTCGCTCCCGGTCGCCGCGGGCAAATCTGATAGCTCCGGTTGCCGGAATTAGGTATATAGTAAAGAACCAAGGGGGTCGCATGATCCTTTTGGGTTCCCGCTTTTCAAGATTTTTCGTTCTCGTCCCCATGCTTTCGATTGCTGCTGCCGCGCAGCAATCTCCCGATCTCTCGTCCTCCGGACTCCGCGCGTCTTTGCAAACTCCGCCTCCGCCGCTGAAGGCGGTCACGCCGAGTCTTACGCCCGAGATGCGCGGCGACATTTATATGGCTCGTAAGATGTACCGCGAAGCCATTGACATGTACCGGAAGTGTTCGGAAACCGCCCTCATCGACAACAAAATCGGCATCGCCTTCCATCAGATGCTACAGTTCTCGCTCGCCAAAAAGTTCTATGAGCGCGCGATCAAGCTGCAGCCGTCTTACGGGGAAGCGATTAATAATCTTGGCACCGTTTACTATGCCGAGCATTCTTATAAGAAGGCCATTACATATTACAGACGCTCGCTAAAGTACTCGGGTGAGAAGGCGGCTGTGTACTCCAATATCGGCGCGGCTTACTTTGCGCGGCGGGATTACAAGCGAAGCTCCGAATTCTACGAACGGGCAATCGCTCTGGATCCCGACGTTCTCGAGCGCCACGATACCTTCGGCACGATCATGCAGGAGCGCACCGTTTCCGATCTCGCGCTGTTCCATCTTTACCTGGCAAAGACCTATGCCAAAGCTGGGAGGAACGCACGTGCGCTGATTTATCTTCGCAAGGCACTTGAAGAAGGACTGAAGGATCGGAAAAAGCTTCCCGATGTGCCGGAATTCGGTATGCTCAAGGAGGATCCGGAGTTTCAGCAGCTTCTTGCGCAAAATCCCAAGCCGCTATAGAGGAATGACCTGCGCCCGTTCCTGAAGTTCTCTCTCGTTCCTGCTGCGTTCATTCTCGCTGTATCGTGTTCGAAAGAGCCTGCTCGGCCCGTTCTCCACTTAGCGATTCTGCCGGCAAACGTGCTAATCGACGATCCCGGTTCGGAATGGATCCGCGTGGCTGCGCCAATCGTTCTCCGGCAGGATCTGATGAGTTCACCGGGGCTGTCCGGTGAAATCGCAAACGATGAGTCGGCTGCGTACCAGAACGGCGCAACGGAGGTGCTTCGAACCACCGTCGAGAACCGATCGGGTCACATGCACGCCCAAGCTGTAATCACTGACCTCGCAAACCAACGCAACAGAAAGGCCATCGAGGTTGATGGTCCGCCACAGTCCGGTTTGATTGGGGTTCTCAATGAGATGGCGCAGCGCATCGACGGTCGCTCTACAGGTTTTTCGACTGCGAGCGATACCGCGCTGAAGGCGTATGTCGCCGGAGTGACGGGACGAGATTCAGCAAGACAAATGCAGGAGTTGGACCAAGCCATAGCGATAGATCCTCATTTCGGACTCGCCTATTTGTCCCAGCTACAGCTGCTGGCAGCATCGGCTCCGCAGCAGGCCCAGGCGGTGCTCGCGAATGCTGTCGAGCACAGTAGTGGTTTCGTAGCGCTCGATCAGGCGCGGCTGACGGCGATGAGGGCTCGTCTTAAAAATGCGCCAGTGGCGGAACAGATTCATGCCACCGAAGCGTTGCTCCGTTTGACTCCAAACGATCCTGATGCGCTTTTGGGTCTGGGCTCCCAACTGTTTTTGCAGGGCGAGGCGGGCACTGCAGAATCTGCGTTCCGAAAGGCAATCGAGTTTAGTCCCGGGAACCTCAACTTAAGGCACCAGTTTGCGATCGGACTGATAGAAGCGAAGCAATTCCGGTCAGCCGAGAACGTACTTTCGACTCTGCCGGAAAACCAAAACGTCATTACAGAACTGGCAATCTGTGTCCTTCTCGAGGGAGACGCGAAAAGGGCGAGCTCTATTTATGACCGCTACTTAACAGCGCGTGAAGCTGCGAAGGATCCGTCGGTAATCCTGCTGCGTGCGAACTGGTTATCGGTCTCCGAGCCTCTTACTCAGGCGACCTCCTGGTTAGCCGGGCAGAAGCTTCCAACGCCGGAGCTTCAGTCTCTCGCCCTGAGTCAGCTGGCGATTTGGGAAATCTCGGAAGGGCGCGTCGAGGACGCTCGGAAGAACGTGGAAACTGCGGCGCAGCGCGGCGCTTCACCTCTATCGAAGATGTACGCGCTGGCAGCCGGATGGACTGTGAGTGCAACGCGCGCTATTAGCACGGCTCAGCTGGACGACAATACGAGATCGGCCTTGAGCGCCTATGGGCTGTTCCTCAACCGCCACTATGCCGAAGCCGCCGAAGTGTGGCGCAAGTTAGACCAGCAGTCCGG